>JAJRVC010000295.1 GCA_024277475.1 Deltaproteobacteria bacterium | reverse complement strand
GCCTTTTTTATCCATGGGCACTGGCGTAAGTTTCCAATTCAGAAATGAGCAATTTTTTCTCTGAGCAAGGCCGCACAAGGGTTTACGTTGAGACGTACTTTTCGTACTTCGCAGACGTAAACCCGCGGAGAACGCCGCTCATAGGAAAAAGGGCCATTTATGGATGAAAACCAGCGAGCTCATCAATGTAATGTAAGGAAGGGAAAATCGCACCATGGCAGATAATTCCACGGCTCAGGATCTCACTATCGAGGAAGCGATGAAGCCGGTGAAGGGACCTTTGAAATCATTTTTTGATTTTTTCGGTAGTAGAACGCTGCAGTTAAACAATGATATGGGGGCCATGGCCATCTTCTTTTTCCGATCGTTTTTCATGATATTTAGAATCAAGGCGATCCCCGATATTGTTCAGCAGGTATATTTTATCGGTGCCAAATCCGCTCAGATTGTGCTGCTGGTGGGTTTTTTCACCGGCATGGTACTGGGCCTGCAGCTGTATTTCGTTCTGGTTAAATTCGGCTCGGTGGGAGTGCTGGGCACCGCTATTGCCCTGACGCTGATCCGGGAAATGGGGCCGGTTTTAGCCGCCATCATGATTACGGCCCGGGCGGGTTCGGCCATGACCGCGGAACTCGGCATCCAGCGCATCTCAGAGCAGATCGATGCGCTTTCCACTATGCGTATCGATCCGCTGGGATTTCTGATCAGTCCGCGCATAGCGGCGGCTGTTATCAGTTTTCCGATTTTAACCGCTTTTTTCGATCTCATCGGTATCATCGGCGCCTGGGTCAGCGGCTGCCTGCTGATGGGGGTTAATTCCGGCACCTACTTTTACCGGGTGGTATCAAGTACCCAGATTGATGACATTATGGGCGGTTTTTACAAATCCATCGTGTTCGGGCTTCTGGTTATTACAATTTGCTGTTTTCAGGGATATTTCACTCACATGCGCACGGACAGCTTCGGTGCCAAAAGTGTGAGTCTGTCCACCACTTCGGCAGTGGTGATTTCGTGTGTGATGATCCTGATTTCAGATTACGTTGTCACCTCATTTATCGTGTAGGGGTCGCGGCAATAATTAATTCCCGCAAAAGGTTGGGCTGGATTTTAGCCTATCAGCAAGGCGTATGCTCGTTGTATTGTCCTTGAGCCTGAATTTGTAAGCGGTTGCTCTATTAGGCGGTTGCTCTATTAGAAAGATAGAATTCCATAAATATTCAATAATTCTAATCCAATGACCCTCAATTGGTTTCCAACTCAATTGGGTAGGAAATACTATGGATACTCCAAGGGAGCCTTTAATAGAATTTAAAGGGGTCGTCAAATCATTCGGCGACCGCACCATTTTAGATGGAATTGATCTGTCGATTTATGAAGGTGAGGTCACCACGCTGATCGGCCTCTCGGGTACGGGTAAAAGCGTGATGCTCAAGCACATCATCGGAATGCTAAAACCCGATGCGGGCCAGATTCTTTTCCGGGGAAAACCCATCGATCAGATGAACAAAAAGGAATGGAATGCGTACATCAGCCAGATCAGCTACATGTTTCAAAATAATGCGCTGTTTGATTCGCTGACGGTATTTGAAAATGTGGCGCTGCCACTCAAGTACACGACGAATTTGAAAAAGAAGGAAATCGAGCAAAAGGCCATGGCGCGTATCGAGCAGACCGAGCTGACCGAAGTGGCCGACAAGTATTCCTCTGAGATTTCAGGCGGCATGCAAAAGCGGGTAGCCCTGGCGCGTGCGCTGGTCACTGATCCGAGCATCGTGCTGTTTGACGAACCCACCACCGGCCAGGACCCCATCCGCAAAAATGCCATTTTGAGCATGGTAGCCGAATACCAGAAACGCTTCGGGTTTACCGCGATTTTAATAAGCCACGAAATCCCGGATGTTTATTTCATCTCGAATCGTATTCTGGCGCTTTATGGGAAAAAAATTGTTTTCCAAGGCGTCCCCGAAGATTTTGAAGCTTTAGACCACCCATTCCGCCAGGAACTGATATCGAGCCTTGAAAGCCTGGGGCAGGAATTGACCGGGTTGTATTCGCGGCGCCAGTTCAAGGTTCGCTATCAAAGCGATTTGAGCCAGCGGAACGAGGATGCGTCATACGCCGCGGCGGTCTTTGCCATCGACGATCTGGATAACATCGCTGAAAAAATGGGACACGATGTGGCCCAGCAGATTATCAGGTCTTTGGGCTCCTATATCAATAAGCATTTTGGTGCGGTCGGCGGATTTTCCTCGCGTCAGACCATCAATGAATATGCCACGGTGCTGCCGTATTCAAATTTGGAGGAATCCGAACGGATTATGGAGGACTTTGCCAAAGATTTTAAAGAACACGGAATCATAGGTTACGAGGGCTACCAGATTCGTGAGATTGATGCAAGCGTCGAAAATGAGGAAAAACCAGCAGAATATATTGATTTCAGTGTCCTGGCCGGGCTGGCTCAGGGCAAGCCGCAAATTGAGATTGAGTCCGTGATGGAATTTGCACGGTTTAACCAAAAAGAACTTGCACGCTTTCGATGTGCACGTGGAGGACAAGCGCAATGAAAAAATATTCCAAGGAAACAATAGTGGGAATTTTTGTCGTCATCGGATTGCTTGCTATCGGGTATATGACCGTCAATTTGGGCAATGTGGGATTTATCGGAGAGAATACATATTCATTGTACGGCAAATTCAATACCGTTACCGGGCTGCGGGTGGGCAACCCGGTGAATATGCTGGGCCTTGAGATCGGCCGGGTGGAAAAATTCACCATGGATCAGGAAAACCAGATGGTGCAGGTGGAATTTAAGATCAACAAAGGCATTGAAATATTTGATGATGCGATTGCATCGGTGAAAACCGAGGGGTTGATCGGCGACAAATTTGTCAGTATCGATGCGGGTGGGGGCGGCGACCTGCTGGAAGACGGCGACACGATCACCGACACCAATTCACCGACGGATATCATGGACCTGATCAGCAAGTATGCGTTCGGGGATGTGGGCGGAGGGGAAAAATAAATTTGAAGGTGGAAGTATAGAACATAGGGCAGCAGGACAAAGCATGGAAGCTACCAATGCTCCAAACTACCCAAACGATCATAACGAACAAAACGTTCTCAACGATCTAAACCATGTCCAGAAGGAGACCAATATGATTAAGCGATATACCGGACTTATTCTGATTTTTTCAGTTTTGCTGGTGATACCACTTCAAAGCTATGCAGCGACCCCGAAAGAAACCGTGGAAACCGGGGTCAACAACCTGATTAAGGTCCTGGGCGACCCGGCATTCAAGGCAAAGACCAAAGATGAGCAGATAGCTGCAATCGGCAACCGGATAGAAACTATTTTCGATTTCACGGAACTTTCAAAAAGAACTCTGGGCCGGGAATGGAAAAAAATGAGTGCCGAGCAGCAAAAAGAATTTGTGGGGCTCTTTAAGCAACTGCTTCAAGGAGTTTACGCGGACAGACTTCTGGCCTATTCGGATCAAAAAGTCATCTTTGACAAGGAAACCATGCTCAAAAAAGGCCGGGCCGAAGTTCAAAGTTATCTGCAGACCTCAGACGGCAAGAAAACCCCGCTTTTTTACCGGCTCACTAACAAAAGCGGCAGCTGGAAGGTATATGACGTCATCATTGAAGGGGTGAGCATGGTGAAAAACTATCGCACCCAGTTCAGACAGATTCTTTCCAAAGAATCCCCCGATAAGTTGCTGCAAATTTTACGCGACAAAGTCAACAAGGGATAGGAAGGAGTTTCAACCCCGTGAAAAAGCTATTGTCCGTTGCCGTTATCCTGGCTTTCTTCGTTGTCCTTGGTGGTTACACCCCTGCCCGTGCCTTTGATGGAAAAGGCAGGATTTACCTCGCCCAGCAAACCCAGGAATCAGCCGATAAACAGTCGGAAACACCCCCTGCTGAAGTCTCAAACAAAACAAAAACCGAAGAGGAGGACGAGTACGATGATGAAGATGAATATGCGGATGAAGAAGACGTCGAGCTGATCTCCGACCCTTTAATTGGATTGAATACGGCTTTTTATCACTTTAACGACAAAATGTATTTCTGGGTGCTAAAACCGGTGTCCCGGGGATACGGCTTCGTGATCCCCGAAGAACTGCGGCTGGCCATCCGCAACATGTTTTACAACGTCCGTTTTCCGGTGCGCTTTATCAACTGCCTGCTGCAGGGCAAAGGGCGTAAGGCGAGCTATGAATTCGGTCAGTTTTTCATCAACACCACGGTGGGGTTTTTAGGCATGCAGAACGTGGCAGCTAATTATCCCAAGCTGCAGCCCAGTGCGGAGGACCTGGGGCAGACCTTTGCGGTGTGGGGGATGGGCAACGGGCCGTTTTTAATGCTGCCGTTTTTCGGCCCTTCCAGCGTACGCGATGGGGCGGGACGGTTGGGGGACACGTTTTTAGACCCCCTCTGGTGGTATTTTGATGACATCTGGCTGTCGCTGGGCATTCGCGCCGGAGAGACGGTCAACGACGTCTCCTTGCGAATTGGGGAATACGAGGCACTCAAGGAAGCGGCCATTGATCCCTATGTGATGCTCCGCAATGCCTATGTTCAGAATCGCAATAAGTTGATTGCTGAATAAAGGAAAACAGAAGACAGAGGACGGACAACGGAGGACAGGCAACAGAGTTAATTGAATTCGGAAGGTGGGATGTAGCTAAAGGCGCAAGGCTAATGATCCTATTCCGCCTATACCGTGAGGCCTTAGCCCTGCACCGCATGCCGTGAACTATATACCAACTAAGATAGAAAACCCTGAACCTGTAAACGGTTACAAAAGGAGGTATCCCATGTCCTCTGTAAGTATTGGTTTAATGGGCTTTGGCAGGATCGGAAGAAATCTTTTTCGCATTCTATACCAGAGCGAAAATATCCGACTGGCGGCGATCAGCGATATTGCCGATCACAAAGCACTCGAGTACCTGCTGCGATTCGATACGATTTTAGGCCCATTTCCCGATGAGGTCAGCGTCAGGGAAGACCACCTTTATGTGGCCGGGCGCCAGATTCCCATGCTTTCGGAAAAAGAACCCGGGGATGTACCTTGGGGTGATTTAGGGGTTGATATTGTTATCGAGGCCACGGCCCGTAAATGGTCACGTGAAAAGCTGGAACAGCACCTTGAGTGCGGGGCCAAACGGGTAATTCTGTGTGCGCCGCCCCAGGAGCCGCCTGATATCACGGTGGTGATGGGTGTCAACGACGGGCAATTGAAACCCGAACACCGGATTGTCTCCAACGGTTCATGCACGGCTCACTGCGCAGCCCCCATTGTCAAGGTCCTGCAACAAGCCTTCGGTATCAAAAGGGCCTTTTTAAGCACCGTACATGCCTATACCAACCAGCAGCGCTTGGCGGATGTGCCTTCCGAGGACAAACGGCGCGGGCGGGCGGCAGCTGAAAACATTATTCCTCAAGAAACAGATGCCGCTTTGATGGTATCAAAACTCATACCGGAAATGGAAGGACGGATCAGCGGGGGCTCCATGAATGTTCCCGTACCCAATGGATCGGTGGTGGATCTGGTCTGCTGGCACGAAAAACCGGTGACAACCGTAGCAATCAACGAGGTCATACGAACAGCGGCTTCCACCGATAAATGGCGGGAGATTATCGAATACGAGGATGAACCGATTGTTTCCAGCGATATCATTCGCAGTCCCTATTCAACCACTTTTGATTCCCTGGCGTGTATGGTGATGGGTGACCACGTATCTAAAACCCTCTCCTGGTATGATAACGGCTGGGGCTATGCCCACCGGGTGGTTGATCTCATCAACAGGTTCAGCGTGATGGAAAAGGAGGCGGCATAATGGCTACACATGTGGGAATAAACGGCTTCGGCCGTATCGGCCGTAGCGTCTTTCGCATTTTAAGTGAACGTGACGATATCAATGTCGTGTGTATCAATGACCTGTTTGAAAACGAACAGCTTGCCTATCTCCTCAAATACGATACGGTGATGGGTATTTTCAGAAAGGAGGTCAAGGCAACGGATGAAGCCCTGTACGTAGGCGACCAAAAGGTGGTGATGACCGAACATCGTGATCCGGCCGCCATACCCTGGAAGGATTTAGGGGTCGATGTTGTCATCGAATCCACTGGAGTGTTTCGCGAAAGGGCGCCCCTGGAAAAGCATTTAGCTGCCGGTGCTAAAAAAGTTTTGCTCACTGTACCGGCCAAAGAGGAAATCGATGCCACCATCGTGCTGGGGGTCAATGACGATGAGCTCAAAGCGGAACACCGCATCGTCTCGAATGCATCCTGTACCACCAACTGCTTGGCTCCGATTGTCAAAATTATAGATGATGCTTTCAACCTCGAAGAAGGGTTCATCACCACGGTGCATGCCTATACCAATGATCAGCGCCTGGCCGATGTTCCCCACAAAGATTTCAGGCGCAGCCGTGCCGCCGGTGAAAATATTATCCCCACCACCACTGGAGCCGCTCGGGCGGTAGGAAAGGTACTTCCCCGGCTGCAGGGCAAACTGGACGGCCTGGCCATGCGGGTACCCGTTCCGGATGGTTCGATTGTGGACCTTGTGTGCCGGTTGGGTAAAAGCCCGTCTGCCCAGGATGTCAATGAAGCGGTAAGAAAGGCAGCCGAAGGACCGATGCAGAGCGTACTCGAATACAGCGAAGAGCCCCTGGTCTCCAGCGACATCATCGGTAATCCCCATTCCAGTATCTTCGATGCCCTGTCCACCAGCTCTTTGCAGGACGGTTACCTCAGGGTAGTTTCCTGGTACGACAACGAATGGGGTTATTCGAATCGGGTGGTGGATTTGATCGACAGGATGGCAACACTTTGAATTCGGCCTACGCCCCGGCGGGAAGTTGGAATGCGGAAGTCGGAATGATTTAGCATAGTATGTAAGGCTGAATTATGCCGACAAGTATCGAATAATGAATGTCGAATATTCCGCCAAAGGCTGATTAAAGTAAAATGTTCTATTAAGGAAAATTATGACAACACAGACTGATCAGGTTCAAACAATGCGGCTGCACGCGATGGAGATTTTTCAGGCGGCCCTCAGAGCCGTAGATCCGGTGGAGGCTATTCTGCGCCATGTCAAGCACGTAGATGGAGGTATTTTAATTGGTGAACACCGTCTTAAATTTAAAGATTATGACCGCATCCTGGTGATAGGGGCCGGCAAAGCCGGTGCTCCCATGGCAAAAGCGTTGGAAGATCTGCTGGGAGGTCGGGTTACAGAGGGTGTGATTGTAGTTAAAGAAGGTCACGGCCTTCCCTTGCAGCACATACGGATTCATGAGGCCGGCCACCCGGTTCCCGATAAACGCGGAATTCGCGGAGCCGAAGATATTTTATCGCTGGTCAATGAGGCCGGTGAGCGTGACTTGGTTATTTGTTTGATATCTGGAGGCGGGTCCGCCCTGCTGGTGGCCCCGGCCGAAGGCGTCACCTTAGCGGATAAACAGGAAGTGACGCGATCGCTCCTGGCCTGTGGTGCTGATATCCATGAAATAAATACCGTCCGAAAGCACCTTTCCCGGGCCAAGGGTGGAGGGCTGGCCCGTCTGGCCTATCCGGCAACGGTGGTAAGCCTGATCCTTTCGGACGTTATCGGAGATGATCTGAATGTGATTGCGTCGGGGCCGGCAGTACCGGATACCAGTACCTTTGCCGATGCCCGCGAAGTTTTTAATAAATATGATATCTGGTCCAAACTTCCGGAATCTGTAAAAACACGTATACAGCACGGCTTGGCACGCGATATCGCGGATACCCCTAAAACGGGTGATGCTATCTTCCAAAGATGTTATTCCGAGCTGGTGGGAACTAACATCCAGGCCTTGATCGCTGCAAGCAAGGAGGCCCGGCACAAGGGCTATCAGCCTTTAATTCTTTCTTCCACTGTGGAAGGCGAAGCAAGGGAAGTCGTCAAAATGTTTGTGGCATTTGCCAAAGAAGTTCGTAATTCAGCCAACCCAATTTCAGCGCCCGCCTGTATTTTGTGCGGCGGAGAAACCACGGTTACAATTCAGGGTGAAGGCAAGGGTGGCCGCAACCAGGAGTTTGCGTTGGCGTCTGCCATGATCATCGACGGCATGGAAAATATTATCGTTTTAAGCGGAGGCACCGACGGAACGGATGGTCCTACCGATGCAGCGGGAGCCATCGCTGACGGCCGAACCATAGCCAGGGCCAGAGCAAAGAATCTTGACCCGCTGGATTTCCTGAAGCGCAATGACTCCTATCATTTTTTTCAACCGCTGGATGATCTGATCATCACCGGACCTACCCGCACGAATGTTTCGGACGTGTATATGGTGCTGGTTTCTTGATGCTGGATGCTGGATGTAAAATCAGGCGCAAGGCTCAATTCCACATTCCCACTTCCCGCCGGGGCGTAGGCCCCGCCCCTATGGGCCGGGGGCCGAATTCAACGACCTCTGATCTCTGGCCTATTCCACCGGTTTCGCCTTTGTCAGCCAACGCTCACCTTCTTTGTTGCCAATACGCTGGATTTCAAATCCAAATTGGGAATAGTCGGCAGCGATCAGGAAGTAATATTGCCGGCCCTCCGCAAATGGCACGGTGAGAGTCGGTTCGGATACTCCCAAGGAGTGAAATCCGGGTTTAACATAAAAAGAAACGTATTCCCCCGAGCGAAGACGGGCAATAATGGATTCGTCCAGCACCACCTTTAGCGAAAATCCCCAGCCGACGAGATTGTTATCCCGAATGACAAACACTTCAGCAGCGTCGGATGTGTCTGAAACAGTTGGAAAATGATCAGTTTTGCCATGGGTGCATGAGATCAGGAATAATACCAGTGCCGTCAGGGTTATAATTTTTTTCATAATAAAGCAATTATTCGTTATGAGCGTTGAGATCATTTTCCATTTATTTCTTGCCTTTAGTTTTTCTTTGCGCCAGTACCTTGATCGCTTCGGCGATTTCGCGGCTCAGGTCCGCGAGGGTGCGGCTTTCGGCTGCTATCAGTGCTTCCATGCTGTCATTTTCCGTGGGTTGACTCAGCAGGGTATGCTTTTCGAAAAGCATTTTCTTTCTGTTTTTATCCAAAATTACCCAGCGAGCTCTCAGGTGTGCTTTTTCACCCGGCATGCCGTCAAATCGGGTCAGATACACAGTGATGTTATAATCAAACAGCGTTGCCCGGGTTCCGGGGAAAATGCCGACCCTGTCTGTTGACAGCAGGACGGCTAAATTTTCTGCCAGGACCCTGCTGAAGTTTTCCCGCAGTGGGCCCGCCCATTGGGAGAACTGGGTAATGTCAATTTTGTTTTGGCTGTCACGGATGACGATCGCCGCTCGATCAAGATACAACGCCATTCTGACAGGCCCCACCAGGATCCTGATATCGGGCAAATTCGCCACCGGTTGCGGTTGTGTCTCTTCGCTTTGCAGGGAATTCAGAACATAGCTTTTTGTAGGTTCCCTGGTACCTCCCACAAGTGTGCAACCTGCCACGATGTACAAAACAGCAAAGAGAATGACGCCTGGCAGACGAAAACATTTCATGCTCATTTTTGACCTTCCCTTCTCACTTTTCCACGAAGCAACGCATCAGGATGGCGGTCGAGATAGTCGGCGAAAGTCCGTAGAGATCGAGCCATCAACGTTATTTCCCTGAGGAAGATATCGATCTGATAACGAAAATCGGAATTTTCCGACACCATTCCATCCACTTCTTCAAGTGCACCTTCGGCCGTCTCGAGTGCAGTCCGCAAAGATTTGGTGGTTTTCGCCAGGTCGGCCTGAATCGGCCTGACGCGCTTGTTAATGTTGTTTACCAGCTTACGAGCGTCATCAGAGGTACTTTTTATGCTGCTGGCCAGCGGATCAACCTGACTGTCAATATTTTGTAACAAGACTTGAGCGCTTTTAACGGTTTGTCCGACATCGGCAAACAGCGGGTCGATTTTTTCATCCACGTGGCGTACCAGGTTATAAAGTTCTTTGAGACTCTGGCGAAAAGATTGAAGGATTTCAGGAATTTCAGGCGAATTTATCAAGTGCTCGATTCCTTTCAGGGAGCTTTGTATACTATGAGCAAGCTCGCTGATGGAAACTTCTTGAAAAGTCTTTTCAATTTTCTGGAAGGAGGTCTCAATCGTCGGGATTTCCCATACATCTTTACCTAAATCTATGCCTTCTTTTCCCATCAGCTTCACCGGCGTATCCGGCACAAAATCAAGATTGATCATCAGCTGGCCGGTAACCATACTCTGCATTTGCAACTGGGCTCTTAAACCTTTTTTGATAAGATCTCGAAATTGCTGTGCATCGCTCACAGTTTGTTCACCGATGGACTGTAAGTTTTCGCTATCTATTTGCATGATAACAGGAATTATAACGCTCAAATCGCGCTGATCGCTGTAGAGCTGAATTTTGGCAACCTGACCGATCTTAACCCCTCTGAACACCACTGGCGCGCCGACGCTCAGGCCTTTTACCGAGCCACGGAAGTACGCAACGAATGTTTCTGCTTGGGTAAAAAATTTCCCGGATCCAAAAATTATAATGGCCGCCAGCGCCAGCGCCACCGCCCCTACCACAAACATCCCAACCGCCGTTTTGTTTGCCTGTTTGCTCATGAGTCATTGATCCTTTTGATGTTTTAGATCGTTCCAATGAAATGCGCTTCGCGGTTGCTTCGAAAATTTCATAGGATGAATTTAGAGGGTTATGATCGTTGAGATCGTTAGTTCGTTAGTTCGTTAGTTCGTTAATATCGTTAAGAACGTTAGTCCCTTTTTTTTCGTATGAAACTAGACCAAAATGGCCCGGTTTTTATTTAACCCTTTAAATGATTAAGTTTCGTTTTCGATCAGACTGGCCGCTTCTCAGGCCAACGGCTGGGCTGAAACCTGTTATTTCTTCACTCTATGCTCTTTGCCTTCTGCTGCTACCAATCATAATTCCAAATCCGCAATCGAAAAATTTCGACTTCCAACTTCCCACTTCCCCATTCAACTTATCCTTCCCCTCTCGTCAAAAACTTATGAACTATCGGGTTCTTCGATTCCGCCAGCAGTTTCTTTGGATTTCCCCGGGCAATCATTGTTTTCGCTTCCGGGTCCAGAAACACCGAGTTGTTACCGATGGCGAAGATGCTGGCCAGTTCATGGGTGACGATGACCACGGTTGCCCCAAGGCTCTGGCTGAGCTCGAGAATCAAGTCGTCCAGCAGTCGGGAGCTGATCGGATCAAGTCCGGCGGAAGGTTCATCGAAAAAGAGGATATCGGGATCCATTGCCATGGCTCGGGCCAGTCCGGCCCGCTTTTGCATCCCGCCGCTGATTTCGGACGGATAGTACTCATCGAAACCCGCCAGGCCGACCAGAGCAAGTTTCAGTGATACGATTTCGCGAATTTGATCGCGGCTCAAATCCGTATATTGCTGTAACGGGAGCGCAATGTTCTCGGTCAGGGTCATGGAGCTCCACAGGGCCCCGCTCTGGTAAAGTATGCCGACATTTCTCATCATACGGTCGCGCTGGTCGGGTTCTACCTCCCAGAAACTGACATCGCCGTAAAAAATCCGTCCTTTAGCCGGCTTTATCAGCCCGATCATATGCCGCATGAGTGTACTTTTACCGCATCCGCTGCCGCCCATGATGATGAAAATATCGCCTCGATTGATCTTAAAAGTTAGGTCCCGCTGTACCACAAAGCTGCCGAAAGCCATGGTCAAATCGCGGACGATGATGTGAGGCTTTTTGTTTTCCATTGTGTTTAGTCATACCTTGCAGATTCAGATCATTCTCCCTGTTGGAGGTCAGAGGTTGGAGGCGAAATAGCCTATAGCCTGCTGCTCTTGGGTCAATCGTGAAAATGAAGATTAAATCCTTAATGCTTTCAGCTTCCTTTTCTTACCTTCAGCGAAGCGAACCTTAAACCCTGAACCTTTGAGCCCCTGAACCTCCGAACCTTTTATATCCCCAACATATTACACACCACGGTTATAATCCCCGTAGCGACGATGATGGCGACGATAGAGGTGACCACAGCCGAGGTGGTTGCTTCCCCCACGGCGGATGCACTTCGGCCGCACTGCATTCCCCTGAGACACCCGGCCAGGGCTACAAGCACGCCGAAAACACCGGCCTGGAAAATTCCGATAAAAAAGAAGTTCAAATTCAGGGCAGCCTTTGTTTGATTGAGATACTGAATCAAACCAATATCGAGCATGCCCACACCAACGATCAGACCACCGAGGACACCCATCAGGTCAGCATAGATACAAAGCAACGGCATCATCAGGACCAGGGCGAGCATGCGCGGCAGCACGAGAAATTCCATCGGAGACACTCCCATGGTCTTTAAGGCATCGATTTCTTCGTTGACCTGCATGGTTCCCAGCTGAGCGGCAAAAGCAGCGCCGGTGCGGCCCGCCATTACAATTCCGGCCATGACGGCCCCCATCACGCGGACCATGGAAATGCCCACCAGATTGGCCACATAGAGCTGGGCTCCGAACATCATTAACTGAACCGCGCCCACAAAAGCCAGGATCAGGCCGACCAAAAGACTGATCAGGGTGACAATGGGTAGTGCATCGGCACCGCATTGCTGGATAAACAGGACCAGATCGCTGCGACGGAAGCTGGCCTTCCCCACCAGTAACCTAAAAAATGCGATGGACGCCTCTCCGATAAACGCCAGAAACTCATTTAGAGATTGCCATGTTCGGAGGGCGGAGGATCCTACACGGGGCAAAAAGGGTTCAGGGGCGACCTGTTTGCGTGCTCCTTTTCTTTCCGGAACGGCTGCGGCCAGTGCAATGAGTCTATTGACACCTTTCGGTAGCCCTTCTTTATCGAAAACAATATTATTTTTTGAACAGTAATCGTTTATTTTTATTAAAAATATCAGCAAACCACTATCCCAACCGGTTAAATTCTCAGTATTGAACCCGATTCGCCGGATGCCGCCAGCCGATTCCAACTGCTTCTGAACGACATCGGCTGAAGGAAAGCGTGCTCCGATTTTCCAACTGCCCTTCAGCCTAAGACGCAAAGTACCCTTCACCTGGCAATCGGAACTGATTTCACCGGTCCTGGAGGTATCGTCTCTCACTGAAGCTGTATCTTCCGGCATGTTGTGGGCAGTCCGTTGGGATTACTTTCAATAAAACAGATTAACGACCACTGCTTGAATGTCAATGAAAACTATATGGAGCGCGTTGACGTCCTGGAGTATCGGCAAGAGATCCAGTACAGTATACCGCACTGCATAGGTTCTGCACTTTCGAATTACCGCGCAGCTTTTTGCATCACGTCTAAATAATTATCCAATTCCTCGATGCTGGCGAAAACTTTTAGCGTCGGAATGGCTTGGAGAATATCAAATACTTTTTGAATCTGAGGTTGGAGGTTCATAAAAACCATCCTGCCATTTGATTCTTTCATAGCTTTTTTTGTTTTCAACAGCACCCGGATACCCGTACTGCTAATGTAGTCGGCAAATTCCATATCAAAAATAATGACGTCCGGCGAGACCTTTAAAATTTCGTCGACTTTTTCTTCCAAAATGGTGTAGGTGCTTGCATCTATGGAGCCGATGGGAGAAATAACGGTAACACCTGGACGTTTTAAGGCTGATTTAATTTTTAATGGCATGTGGCCTCCTCTGAGCCTTACTATTAAACACGGTTCGTTTCGCTCACAACCTGTCGAGAACCACTAAGTCGTGCGATTTGGAATGATGGAACAATGGAATAGCGAGCCTGGCCTCCGGCTCGGAGAGAGGCCGACTTTAAATATTCAATCATTTGGATATGCCATCCGCTAGCCTATTCCAAACCATTTCCTGAAAAGCCCCCGCAATGAAACATGTTCTTCAATATTTTCTTCTCCTGATGTTTTTGATTTTCGGCCTTCCGGCCACCATTCTACAGGATCAAACATGCAGGGAAGAAGTTTTTCAATTGCCGGCAAAAGCTGTTCTTCAATTAAAACCTTTTCTCGCCCCTCGACAGTACGGAAATAAACATTAATCTCCTCTATATACCAGCCTTCAGTCTCCTCCAGGGAATTTAATGAGACTTTCACCATTTTTTCAAATTCTTTTCCCAGCAGGGGCTTGAGGGCTTCCTCTGTGAGATTATTGCATAACCGTTCAAGCTCATTTACAAGTTTTTCGTCCTGTCCTCTATCTACAATAAAAGTCAGCGTAAGATAGCCTCCGCCATAAGGGCGGTGAAAGGAAGATATTTTAACAACTCCCTCTTTGGTTTTACCATCTTCATCAAGGCGGATAAGAAAGCCGACAAACGCGATCATTTTCTCGCTGGCTTTGACAGCGAGATAACTTTTTCTGGCGTCAAACTCCCGGGTCATGGCAGTCGTCCTTTAGATGGTTTGGATCGTAATGATCGTATAGAACGTTGTGATCGTTTATGGATTAAGATTATTGGGTTGACCGGGTCATTTTAATCAACCAATCAACGATATCTGAACTCGCACCCCGTAACCCGCTTTACCAATCCGGCCTGTGCACTATCGCTTTGACATCTTGAGACGGTGGGTATTCCAATTCACCCGGCGACAGCAGATCACCCCAGTTGGTTCTTTTGGCCATCTCTTCCCTGATGTATTCGGGGACAAAGTCTTTGTCGGTGCGCAACTGCCAGCCGCCGCCCAGTGCCTTGTACATGGAAACCAGACTCAAATCCACATTGCCGGTGGTTGCAACATAATTGTCCTCCTGCAGGG
>JAJRVC010000294.1 GCA_024277475.1 Deltaproteobacteria bacterium | reverse complement strand
GAAAAAATTAAACACGGCATAATTGACCCCGGAGTCGTTAATGAGGAATTGATTTCCGAACATCTTTATACCCGGGATATTCCTGATCCGGATTTATTGATCAGGACCAGTGGGGAGATGAGGATCAGCAATTTTTTGCTATGGCAAATTGCCTACACGGAACTATTTGTCACCCCGACGTTATGGCCTGATTTCAGCAAGGAAGAATTTCTGCAAATTTTGAAAGACTTCCAGGCCCGTGTACGCAGATTCGGTGCCATATAGGCTGGTTGACTGGTTAAACTCCATGTTGCAACAAAGGTAAACCCAACCCGGCGGACAGACTCAGCCGGTTGTAGCATAGCGGAAATCCCGCTTGCGGGGCTGTAGCATAGCGGCCTCCGGCTCGAAGAGAGATCCCGCTTTATCTGGAAACCTATATTCAACGTCTACAACGGAGCAGACAATCACGTGCATCTTAAGCGTTGGATCACAGGACTGAGCGCTTTACCGGTTCTTATTTTTCTAGTGTACATTGGCGGCTTTCCTTTCATCATTCTGGTCGGTTTTGCCTCTATATGTTCGCTCTGGGAATATTATCGTATTGTATTTAATGCCGATAGCGAAATATTGCATGGTGTTGTCGTCTGGTGGGGTTATTTCGTAGGCTTTGCCATCATCGTGGCAGCGCATATCGGCGATTCTGAGAGCGTGTTGGTGGTGCTCGCGCTTAACCTGGTTTTTGTCGGCCTGATTTCCATGTTCCTTTACAAATCAAAGCCGTCAATAGTTTCTGTTATTCCCAAACAGGTTCAGGGGATCGTTTATATTCCTTTGCTACTCTCATTCCTGGTTTCGATCCGACGCGATCCTGACGGTATGATCTGGATTTTTTTACTTCTCGCCATCATTTTTGCCGGTGATACCAGCGCCTATTATGTCGGTTCATATCTTGGGCGGCACAAGCTGAATCCGGCCATCAGCCCGGGAAAAACCATCGAGGGCGCTGTCGGAGGACTGGCGGGGAATCTTCTGGTAGGCTCGATCGGAAAATTCTTTTTCTTACCGTCACTTTCATGGGGACCTGCCGTATTATTTTTTCTTGCCGTCGGCCTATCCGGTCAAGTGGGTGATTTATTCGAATCCGAATTCAAGCGATCCTCTAAAATAAAGGACTCCGGCGGTATTTTGCCGGGCCACGGGGGCTTTTTAGACCGTATAGATGCTCTTTTATTTGCCTCACCGGTTGCCTATCTGTTTAAGGTTTATATATTGTAGGTAATAGGTAATGGGTATTAGGCCCTTATCGCGCTTTATCTGACAACATGTTGTAAAAAACTGAAACCTATAATCAGCGTGGATGCTGCTCACAATATTAACCAAAATCTGGCACACCCGTCATACCCCGTAAGGTAAAACGGATTTACAACCAGATGAAGACATGATTCCTTTGATATGAGCTATCAGGCTTTTTCAACCCGGAACGTTGAACCCTGAACCGCTCAATCTATGAATCAATCACAAAATAAAGCTATGGGTACCAATATATTTGCATTTGTCATCGTTCTGGGCGTTCTCATTTTCTTTCATGAGTTTGGTCATTTTTTGATTGCCCGATTGTTCGGGGTCGGAGTGGAGAAATTTTCCCTTGGATTCGGGCCCCGATTGTTTGGTAGAAAGATCGGCATGACCGACTACCGTAGTTCGGCAATCCCGCTTGGCGGTTATGTCAAAATGATTGGGGAGGAAGCGGATGCTGAAATAGCTCCGGAAGATATTCCGCTATCCTTTACTCATAAACACGTTGCCAAACGGATGCTGATCGTCGCTGCCGGACCGGTTTTCAATTTACTTCTTGCCGTCCTTATATTTTTCGGAATTTTTTTCTTTTCGGGAACCCTGGTTCTAAAGGCTTCCATTGGCGATGTAAGGTCGGGATCTCCGGCATTTGAGGCCGGGCTCAAAAAAGGTGATTTGATAACCGCTATCAATGGAAAGACGATCACCAGCTGGGATGAAATGGCCGAAATAATTAATGCCAGCAACGGTGAATCCATTCAGTTAACTTTTCTTCGCGGAGATTCCACCCGGGATCTCCGAATCGTCCCTGAACAGGTTCCTGCGAAAAATATATTCGGTGAAGACATCCAACGTTTTATTATCGGGATTACTGCTTCGAGAGAATCCTATTCAAAGGATTTGAATTTTTTTCAAGCCTTTTCCGAAAGTTTGATGCAGTCTTACAGGGTAACAGAGCTGATGGTGGTCATAATTGCAAAGTTGCTCAAAGGTGATATTTCAACAGACACCTTGGGCGGTCCCATCATGATTGCTCAAATGGCCGGTGATTCGGCCAAAGCAGGAGTAGGCAGCCTGATATCCTTTATCGCTCTGATCAGTATCAATTTAGCTATTATCAATCTGCTGCCCATTCCGGTGCTGGATGGAGGCCACCTGCTGTTCTTTCTTATTGAAGCAATCAAGGGAAGCCCGGTCAGCGTAAAAGTGAGAGAAATTGCTCAGCAGATCGGTCTGTTTCTTTTGATTTTGCTGATGATTTTAGTATTTTACAATGATATTACACGAATATTTTTCAGCTAGGCCCTTATCGGGCTTTATCTGACAACAGGTTGTCGGATAAAGGCCACCAAAGATCTAAAAATTTTACCGGATTAACAGAAAACAATGCCACACCGACTAGAAATTGCATTAAAAGAAAATCTATTTGATGCCGAAGGAGAAGGAATTTGCCGCAAGGCAAAAAGTTATTTCGGTGTTGAAATGGACTGCGTGCGCACTATTAGCGTTGTGACTATTGATGCCGAACTGTCGGATGAACAGTTGAGAGCCGTTCAGACAGAAATTTTTACCAACCCGGTCACTCAGCTTTCATCCTACGATCCGCTTGAGATCGAATTTGACTGGACCATCTGGGTCGGTTTTCGGCCGGGGGTCAGGGACAATCCGGGTAGCACTGCCGTGGAAGCCATCGAAGATCTTCTAAACCTTAAATTCGGTACAGCCGGCGCGGTCTACACCTCAAAGCGGTACTGTATCAAGGGTAACAGCCTTAACGCGGGCGATATGGGCAAAATTGCCGGTGAACTTCTGGCCAACAACATCATCCAGCAATGGAAAATATTTTCCTCCGATCAATGGAATCCGGCTGAAGGTACAGGACTCATCCTTCCCAAGGTCATTCTTGATCATGTCCCAACGGTAACCACCATCCCGGTCGACAGCGAACTTTACCTGGAAGAAATCAGCGATGAACGCAATCTGGCGTTAAATTCCAATGATATTCCCACCATTCGTGCCTATTTCATGGATAAAGATACCCGGTCAGCGCGATCGAAGGTAGGACTTGGCGATCCTACCGACGTTGAGCTTGAATATATCTCCCAGGCGAGAAGCGATCACTGCAATCACAACACATTCCGCGGATTATTTCACTACCGCGATCGGACAACCGGTGAAACTGAAATTGTCGACAACCTATTTAAAACGTTTATCGAGATGCCGACCCTGATGTTAAAGGCGAAAAAGTCATGGGTGATTTCGGTTTTGTGGGACAATGCAGGTGCCGGATGCTTTGACAATGATCACTATTACGTGATTACGGGGGAAACACATAACTCTCCCTCCAACATGGAAGCCTATGGGGGCGCTATTACGGGGATTGTGGGCGTTTATCGGGATCCGTTGGGAACCGGCAAGGGATCAAAATTGCTGATGGGAAGTTATGGCTACTGCGTCGGCCCGCGCGATTACGACGGGAACCTCAAACCGCATTTACATCCCAGGCGCCTTTTGGACGGTGTGATTGAAGGCGTACGGGATGGCGGCAATAAAAGCGGCATTCCCACAACTTTTGGTCAGGTGTTGTTCCATCCTGGCTATCTGGGGAAATGCCTGGTGTTTGTGACGGCTGTGGGAATGATGCCGGCGAAAATTTGCGGCACCCCGGCGGAAAAAAAACGTACATCCCCCGGTGAGCTGGTAATTATGTGCGGCGGGAGAGTCGGTAAAGACGGGATACACGGTGTTACCGCTGCCTCCGAGACGTTTTCTGAATACACACCGGCCGGGCATGTTCAGATCGGTGATCCTTATACCCAGAAAAAGATGCATGATTTTTTGCTGGAAGCCCGGGATGAGGGGTTAATCAGGTTTATTACGGATAATGGCGGCGGCGGTTTGTCATCATCCATAGGAGAATCAGCCCGGTTTTCCAACGGGTGCAAAATTGAGCTGGAGAAAGTGCCCTTGAAATATGAGGGACTCGATCAATGGGAAATCTGGGTGTCGGAATCCCAGGAGCGAATGACCGTAGCTATTCTTGCCGACGATCACGATCGCTTCTTTGAACTGTCCGGGAAGCATGCTGTTGAAAGTACAGTCATCGGTCGCTACACGGATTCAGGCAAGCTTCATATCACCTATGATGGCAAAACGTGTGCCTATGTGGATCTGGATTTTCTTGAATCAGGTTTTCCCCAGTGGGAATTTGATGCTGAATGGGTCTCCGCCGAACAGCGGGGACTGTATGAGCCGGTTCTAAAACCTCCCCATGATTATGCCGCACTGTTAAAGGATCTTCTATGCCGACCCAATATTTGTTCGACCCAATGGATTACCCGGCAATATGATCACGAAGTTCAGGGGACCAGTGTAATCAAGCCCCTGATCGGTGCCGATCGTGACATGAACAGTGATGCAATTGTGATCCGGCCGGTGCTTGAATCTCAAAAGGGCCTTGCACTCGCTCAGGCCTTGTTGCCGACCTATTCTACCATCGATGCCTATCATATGACCAGCTGCAGCATTGATGAGTCTGTGCGCAGGCTTTTAGCCGTGGGGGCCGATTTAGATCATATCGGTGGCGTCGATAATTTTTGTTGGCCTAATATCCGGTACGATCCTGTATCTAATCCGGACGGTAAATTTAAGGCAGCACAGCTGGTGCGTTCCTGCAGGGCTTTGCGTGATATATGCCTGGCATACGAGATTCCGTTGCTTTCCGGCAAGGACAGCATGTATGTTGACGGAAACCTTGCCGGTCACTACGGCGAAATCCATAAAGTTTCAGCCCTTGAAACTTTGCAGTTTTCCGCCATCTCTGTTATCGAAGACATCGCCTGCTGCGTGACAATGGACAGTAAAATCGCCGGCGACCTGGTGTACGTTCTGGGATCCACCCGCAATGAGCTTGGCGGATCGGAATACTACGAGCATCTGGGATACGTCGGCTGCAATGTTCCCGAGGTTCGGACGGCTGAATTTATCCTCTTGTACCGCAATTTAAAACGTGCCATTGAAAATGACCTGGTGGCCTCCGCTCACGGTGTATACCGTGGTGGCCTGGCCGTTCATCTGGCCAAAGTCGCTATGGGCGGCAATCTTGGTATGATAGTAAACCTTGCGCAGGTGCCGGTACGCGATGTTGAGCGTGAAGATGTCCTGTTGTTTTCCGAATCGGCTGGGCGCTTTATTGTAACTGTTGACCCTGTCAACCGGGAGGCATTTGAAGTCCTTTTTCAAGGACTGGCCTGTGGTTGCATCGGAACGGTTACCGAGAAGCCGGATTTCGTTGTTCAGGGGCTTGAACGTCGCGTTATTATCACGGTTTCCGTGGCAGATTTAAAGATATCCTGGGATAAGACCTTTGGGGAGCTGATATAGGACAGGATACAGAGGGCAGAAAACAGAAGACAGATGACAGATTGCAGCCCTGACACAGCCTTATCAAATTGAAAAAGAAACTGATGAACATCGAACGTCGAATGATTGTATTCTGTCTATTTCAAAAAAAAATTTAGTGAGGCGTTTCCATCTTTCATTATTCTGCGGTCATGATTTACACTCGCATCCGACGGCCATAGGAGGATTAATTTGCGTGATATAAAGGCACTGGTGCTGACCGGTTATGGATTAAATTGTGATCATGAGACGGCCTATGCTCTAGAGTTGGCCGGTGCCGATGCTGTGCGAATCCATATCAATTCCCTAATAGACGGTTCGATCCGTCTTAAAGATTTTCAGATTCTCGTGTTTATCGGGGGATTCAGCTGGGGTGACGATCATGGTGCCGGAGTGATTCAAGCCGTCCGGTTGAAGACCAACATCGGCGGTCAGATTATTGAATTTATTGAAAAAGGTAACCTTGTTCTGGGGATCTGTAACGGATTCCAATCTCTGGTCAATCTGGGTTTGCTGCCGGGCTTGGAGTATAACTATCAAAAACGGTCGGTAGCTCTTACGTTTAATGACTGCGGAAATTTCAGAGACCAATGGGTCACCCTTAAAGTGAATCAGGCATCGCCGTGTGTTTTTACCCGGGGAATCGATCTGGCGGAACTCCCGGTACGCCATGGTGAAGGAAAATTCTTCACAGATGAAACCACACTGACCCATCTTTGGGAGAATAACCAGGTGGCCGTTCAATATGCTCTGCCTAACGGTGAACTCGCACACGGGCGTTTTCCCCTCAATCCAAATGGCTCGATAAATGATATTGCCGGTATTTGTGATCCCACTGGGCGGATATTCGGTCTGATGCCGCATCCGGAAGGTTATAATCACTGGACCAACCATCCTGATTGGACACGCCACAAAGAAACTGCTAAACGCGGTAACTTTTCCCCGCATACCGAGCTTCCCGTCGGTATTCGATTCCTGCAAAATGCCGTTGACTTCCTGCTCATGTAGAGTAGGGCCTTATGACTCATTCTTGTGCATTTAGCAGCAAAAAAAAAACGCCAATTCCAATAGAAACAGAATTGGCGTTTTCTTTTCTGGGCCTGATTTTCTATTCTAATTTAAATGGGGTAATGATATTGGCCCCCGGCTCAATCACCCTGAGGGAGTCAGTGATCATCACCGTAGCGGTTGTCTTTTCCGTATGAAGCACGATTAATTCACCTAAAAGGACCGGGGTCAGCGTGGTTTCATATTTTTCTTTGGGATTAATACGATATTTTTCCTGCTTAAAAATCCAGTACAATTGGCCGGGCCTGACCCCTTCCTGGTCGCCCTTGTCGATAAATGCAATGGTGTTTTCACCGAAAATATTCTGGTGCTCCTCGGACACAATAATGTGACCCTTGAGGCCCGCCGGACTTTGTTGCATTCCAATTTGCGGTGGGCGCTGATAGTACGGCATCAACAGGTCGCCGACTTTGATGGGCCGGTAAGCGGCAACAATTCTTCCCAGAACAAAATCTGGCCGCACAAGGGTGATTTTTACAGCGCCTGTTAAATAGTGCTGGGTGCCTATCAGCTTTTTAGTGTCCTTGGTCTTTAGCGGCTTTAATGTCCGGTAGATTGTAAATTTCCGATCTTTTACGAGTGAAGAGTTATCCCCCGGCCGGATGTATACCAGATCCCCCGTACTGATCATCGTTTTTTGCCCTTCCACCTTAAAAATGGTACCCTGGGATTGAATGGCATCTTTACGAATGAAGCCCACCCGATCGATGGAAGCATAATGGAACTCCAGCATGTTCGTCAACTCGGGCTTATCGGCAACAGTTTTATCCTTAAGGAGACCTTTTGGGCCATACCCTTGAGCGCCGCGGCGGCGATACAGCCGGATGCGTTGACCCGGATAAATGCGGTGGGGATTGGCGATTTGGCTGTTTTCTTGCCACATTTCCGGCCATTGCCAGGGAGTATCGGAAAATTTTTGGGAAAGATCCCAGAGGGTGTCGCCTTTTTGTACGGTATAGTAGAATCCGGTTTCGTATTTAACGGTTTGTTGATTTTGTGCTGCCGGCTGGGACCCGGGAAAGGCCGCTAAGAGTAGAAAGATGAGTAAAATCAAGATGGATAAGAGACGTATTTTTATTTTCATCAGATACTCCGGTTGTTGTTGCAGTTAATGACAATGGGAAAAATTGTTTTTTATCTAATAAGATTACTTGATTATCACTGAATTGTCAAATTTTTCGACCATTCTCCAGTGATTCACGATGAACAAAAAATTGAAGGCTAAATTGCAGGGCATCTTGTTTTTAATATAAAAAAAGCCCTTACAGTATGTAAACATACCCTAAGAGCTTTTTTTTAAACTATCGTCGATGGACAGGCGATTACATCATTCCACCCATTCCACCCATTCCACCCATTCCGCCACCCATTCCGGGAGCTCCGCCCGGCATGGCGTCTTGTTTTTCTTCCGGTTTATCCGTTATCATGGCCTGGGTGGTCAGCATCAAAGAAGCCACGCTGGCTGCATTTTGCAGGGCCAGACGAACCACTTTGGTGGGATCCAGAACACCGGCTTTCAAAAGATCCTCATAAGCATCTGTGGCTGCATTATAGCCGTATGAGCCTTTTTCGCCTTTGACCTTATCGATGACGACAGAGCCCTCTAAACCGGCGTTGTTGGCGATCTGGCGCAGCGGCTCTTCGATGGCGCGCATAATAACCTTAATGCCCAGTTTCTGATCAGCCTTGATTCTGACTTTGCCCAGGGCATCCAGACAACGTACCAGCGCTACACCGCCGCCGGCGACGATACCTTCTTCAACCGCTGCCCGGGTTGCGTTCAAGGCATCTTCAACCCGCGCCTTTTTCTCCTTCATTTCAGTTTCGGTGGCTGCGCCGACATTGATGACCGCTACGCCGCCGATCAGTTTGGCGAGTCGCTCCTGCAATTTTTCACGATCATAATCGGAGGTAGTCTCTTCAATCTGAGCTCGAATTTGTTTTACCCGGCCCTCGAGGGCTGAGCGTGATCCGGCACCATCGATGACGGTGGTGTTATCCTTGTCGATACTGATGCGTTTGGCTTTTCCCAGGTCCTGGATTGTCAGGTTCTCCAGCTTGATTCCGAGGTCTTCAGAGACCACCTGTCCACCGGTCAAAATGGCAATATCTTCCAGCATGGCTTTTCTGCGATCGCCAAAACCGGGGGCTTTTACTGCGGCTACGTTCAGGGTGCCTCTGAGTTTGTTGACCACCAGGGTTGCCAGGGCTTCACCATCGACATCTTCAGCGATGATCATCAGCGGTTTGCCCATCTTGGCGACTTGCTCGAGAATCGGCAGAAGATCCTTCATATTGCTGATTTTTTTCTCGTTGATCAGAATGTAGGGATCATCCAGGGATGCTACCAT
>JAJRVC010000293.1 GCA_024277475.1 Deltaproteobacteria bacterium | reverse complement strand
TACTCGCAGCTCAAAACTGATCTAAAAAATATTGATGAATGCGGGTATCATCAGTCAATTCGGGGTGGAACGCGACTGCAAGAATATTCTTGCTTCGCACCATGACAGGCTTTCCCTGTAACTCAATTAAAATTTCGACCTCTGGTCCAATCTCTCGAATTTGGGGGGCCCGAATAAATATGGCTCGAAATACCTTGCCATTCCCTAAAAATGAAGCTTCCACGTTGGTGATAAACGAATCAATTTGCCGGCCATAAGCATTACGATTGACGGAAATATCGATCAAGTGCAACGGTTCGACCCGCTCATCATCAACGTGGTTAGCAACCATAATCATGCCTGCACAGGTTCCCATAACCGGACGGCTTTGCGCGAACTCACGAATCGGCTCATACAGCCCATAGCGATGCATTAATTTCGTTAAAGTTGTTGATTCGCCGCCCGGAATAATAAGCCCATGGCATTTTTGTAACTCCTCAGACTTTTTAACCTGAATTGTTCCAACGTTGAGCGACTGGAGCATGGCCTCGTGTTTTGCAAAATCCCCTTGTAAGGCCAGAATTCCGATTTTACGCCGCATAGTGTCACCACCCTCGATGTTGCAATTGCTCTTCTTTAGATAAATCTTTCATCTCAATTCCGGGCATGGCTTCTCCCAATCCGGTGGAAACCTGCAACAAAATTTCGGGATCATTATAATGGGTAACCGCCTGCACGATGGCATGAGCGCGAGCTTTGGGATCAGATGACTTAAAAATCCCTGAACCGACAAACACCGATTCCGCACCTAATTGCATCATTAAGGCCGCATCCGCCGGCGTCGCAACACCACCTGCGGCGAAATTCGGAACCGGCAATTTGCCCAGTTGCGCAGTCTTTTTCACCAATTCATACGGCGCACCCAACTCTTTAGCTGTAGCCATTAGCTCATCGTCGCCTAACACCGTTAATCTGCGAATTTCTCCCATTACCTGGCGGATATGACGCACGGCTTCGACGATATTACCCGTGCCCGCTTCTCCTTTTGTCCGGATCATTGCGGCGCCTTCGCCAATTCGACGCAAGGCCTCTCCCAGATTCCGACAGCCACATACAAATGGGACTTTAAACGGGTGTTTATCAATATGGTTGGCTTCATCCGCCGGGGTCAGCACTTCACTCTCATCAATAAAATCTATCCCAATCTGTTCTAAAATTTGAGCTTCCACAAAATGTCCGATGCGACATTTTGCCATCACAGGGATGGAAACTGCGTCTTGAATGTCGCGGATCATGGCTGGATCAGACATCCGGGCCACCCCGCCGGTCTTACGAATATCGGCCGGGATCCGTTCTAAGGCCATGACCGCTACGGCACCGGCATCTTCGGCAATTTTGGCGTGTTCGGCATTGGTAACGTCCATAATGACGCCACCTTTCAACATTTCTGCGAGTCCAACTTTAGTTTCATAAGTTCCTTTTTCCATAACCTATTACCTCTTTAAGTAACTATTAATAATTATTTTGTTTCTGTAAATAATTCTGCGCTGGAAAGCTCAGGAGTGCAAAATGTATGATTTTGCACAAACTACTGAAAATCGCCCAGTCCACTTAATCCAGAATCACCAGGTGGTCCTTTCAACAATTCTTTTACAGCATCTGCTAGCAGTTCGATCCCTTCCGTAATCTGATCCACCTCAAGCGAGCCATAACACAGGCGCAAGGCATGCATAAAGCGATGGTTAATATCTTGCAACGGGCCCGGGATAAATGCCACTCCGCGTTCAATCGCCAGGAGGAAGAGTGCAATGCTTGAATATCCGTAAGGCAATTCCACCCACATCTGAAATCCTCCGCGGGGTACTGTCCACGAAACTCTATCCGGCATAAAACGATTCAATGCCTCTAGAACAGTATCACGCCGCAGCCGGTAGTGCTTACGGGCCTTCTGCAGATGAGTATCGTACTCACCCGTGCGTAAAAGGGAGAGTGCGATGCCCTGCATGAACGGTGGGCATGCAATATCCATGGCCTGCTTAAGGGAGACAAAGGATCGTATTCGTTCGGGACTGGTAATCAGCCATCCAACCCGTAGCCCACACATAAATGACTTGGATAGCGAGCTAATAACCACCGTATGTTGATCCCCGACTTCCGTAAGCAGGCTGGGCGGGGATGGCCCATCAAAACGAAGATCATGGAAGATCTCATCGGCCGCAAGCATGACATGGTTTTCCCGGGCCCAGTCCGCCAATACACTGCGTCGCTCAGGGCTCATGTCGGTTCCCATCGGGTTGTGGAGTTCGGAACAGAGATACAAGAGCGAAGGTTTGCCATCGTGGAACCGCTGTAAACGCTCTGGTAAAGGACCTTCAGCATCGCGTACGACAGTTTCTACCCAGTGCCCAAAAGCTCCAAAAACATTGGTAATGCCCATATAACAAGGCGTCTCACAAATAATCCGCTGATTGTTCTCCCGGGCGGCCTGAGCGATGAGGGCCACAGCTTGTTGAGAACCACTGGTAATCAAAACCTGATCAGGGGATACCTGGGTGCCCTGTTTGCAGAATCGTTGGGCAATTTCTGCTCTTAATTCCGGCATTCCCATCGGGTCGCCATAGCCCTGGTAGATCCGTTGTCCTGCTTGTAGGGCATCGTGAACCAGATCGTTCAATATCCCGTCTCGTAACGCTTCCGGATCAGGAACACCACTCGTGAATCGGATTAGTCCCGGTCGTTTAGCAAGAGCCATAAGTTCATTCAAACTTCTGGCAATGCCCATTCGCAGTCGCCGGGCTGCCAGGACGGATTTAGGATCAGCCGGCTCTATGACAGCATTCACCCCAGGAGGTATTTTCCTGGCAGTTTCTTGCTCCGCCCCTGTTTCCGGGTTGCTCACAAAGGTCCCCCGGCCAACATGAGATATGATGTAGCCGGTCTTGGATAAATCCTCAATCGCCCGCCGAATAGTAGCTTGAGTGACGCCAACCTCCTTTGCGAACGCTGCCACAGTTGGGAGCCGTTCCCCCGACTTTAAAGTTCCTTCCTGAATAGCGGTTCGAAGAGTGTCCCGAATTTGGGCGTAAAGGGGTTTATCCGATTTTTTATCAATTGCAATCGCTATCATAATTTACCTATTTAAATTAATATATATATTAATTTAGTATTAATTTATATTGTCAAGAAAAATTTTCAGATTTTGGCGATATTTTTTGTGAGCGTTCAGTTTCTGAAGCCCCTTATTTACAGGCTCTCTAAAATGCTTTCCTTTAAATAGGGGCTTTAGAGTAAAATTGACATTCCCTTGACATCCCCTCATAGCTAATTTGAGAAATTTGACACAAGAGCAACTTGC
>JAJRVC010000292.1 GCA_024277475.1 Deltaproteobacteria bacterium | reverse complement strand
TATATTATTTTTTATAAAAATTTTTAGATCACAAATAATTATAGTTTAACTTACTGTTTTATCTAATTTATAAGTATAGTTCCTATAAATAGTTTCTCAAATAAAAAATATGTTATATTTTTTGTTGACTTTTATCATAACTTTGTTAATAAGTATAAATTTATTTTGTATCGGATGTTTATTTGTCGTTTGGCTGGTCTGAAACCCATATTGCTATCTTTGTCATTCGGATTCTGAAAAGGAGGTTCTACATGGAAAAGCAAAATCGCCTGTATGAGGCTCTAAATGAAATTAAAGCACGCTATTATACAAAAACACCAAAATCGAAAGATCTTCACAACGTGGCGACTAATTTCCTCCCCGGTGGCGACACCCGTTCAGCCACTCATTTCGAACCCTATCCGACCTACATCGTAAAAGGTGAAGGCTGTCAGGTTTTTGATATCGATGATAACGAATATTTAGATTTTTTAAACAATTTCACCCAACAAATTCTCGGACACAACCATCTGAAGGTAAAACAGGCCACAATAAAACAACTCGGGTTTGGTACAATTTTTGGCGCCCCGCATCCGGAACAGATTAAATTAGCCGAACTGCTTTGCCGGCGTACACCTTCACTTGATAAGATTCGTTTCTGCAACAGTGGAACTGAGGCAACCATGTTTGCAATTAAAGGAGCTAGAGCCCACACCGGCAAGAATAAGATCATCAAAATCGAAGGGATGTATCACGGCACCCACGATATAGTTGAAGCAAGCGTATTTCCAACGCTGAATGAGGTCGGTGACTCTCGATTTCCCAATGTGGTTCCTTACAATCAAGGCATACCTGAAAATGTTTTTCAAAACATGCTGGTCGTCCCCTTGAATAATCAAGAGGCATTGCAAGAAACGGTCAAGCAGAACCAGGATGATTTGGCTGCAGTGATCATGGAGCCGATAATGACGGCGGCAGGCATCATTCCGGCCACACAGGAATATCTCGACTTTGTCAGAGAAATCACAAGTTCAACGGGGATTGTCCTTATCTTTGATGAGGTTGTGACGTTCAGACTGGCGACTGGAGGAGCACAAGAGCTTTATGGAGTTACCCCTGATCTTACGACGTTAGGCAAGTTCATCGGCGGAGGATTTCCGGTAGGGGCCTTCGGTGGCAGGGAAGAAATCATGTCCATATTCTCGCCTTCCGCCGATATCTTTTCGTCGGGTGTGGGAAAGGTCAAGCATTCAGGTACCTTCAACGGACACCCGGTAATCATGAGCGCCGGATTGGCGACAATGAATGAACTAACCCTAAATGAAATTAAAAGAATCAATTCGCTTGGTGATCTGTTCAGGGAAAAACTAAACAGGGAAGTTTTTGACGAGTTAAAAATCAAAGCTCACGCCAAAGGCGTGGGCTCTCTTTCTTGCATACACTACACGCTCGAAAATTTAAATGATTACAGGGATGCAAGGCAAGCAAGTGAACAAGTTGGAGAATTGCCCGTGCTGGTGCATCTGGAATTGATCAATAACGGTATCTGGATCGCTGAAAGAGGAGAGATCGCTCTATCAACCCCCATGACGGAAAAACACATCATTGCTGCGGTTGATGCATACAAAAAAACTTTTACACGATTAAAACCGGCTATTGAACACGATCTGCCTCATTTAATTCGGCCCTGAATATTATTATACAGATATCGTTGATTGGTTGATTAGTTGATTAGTTGATTGGTTAAGTGGTTGTAAATATGGATTTATGCCATATTTGCAAAATAAAAAGAGCTGTTTTCAGAGTAAATTATGAGGTCTATAATAGCAGAGACATTCAGTAACTCACTAAGTGTTTCAAAACAACTTGGCATGCGTCTATTGGGACCCAATATTCAGGGTGTCAACTATCTGCCCAATAAGCTTTGCGCAATGTTTTTCCCCGTAATCAAAACCCGGGGGCCTATCGCCATTATTACTCAAATCGGATCAATAACTGCGACAATCTCTGAGTGGGCCGATGGGGAAGGACTTGGGATCTCAGCAGCCGTCAATCTTGGAAACCAGGTCGATCTGTGCGAGACAGATTACATTGAATTTTTTGCGACCGACCCTTCCACCAAGGTGATCGCTCTATATTTGGAAGGGATAAAAAATGGCCGCCGATTTCTAAAAACTGCAAAAAAGGTTGCCCGCCATAAGCCCATAGTGGTGCTTAAAGGCTGCCGCACATCCGCCGGAAAAAAGTCGGTGGCTTCTCACGCGGGGTCGCTGGCGGGCAGCAATAAGGTATTCAAGGCAGCTGCACGTCAATACGGCATGGTCTGTGTGGATAACATAGAAACCTTTTATGATTGCGCCAAAGCATTAGCAACGATTGAAAATCCTGATGGAAATCGACTTTTGATAATATCCTCTTCCGGGGGCGCAAACACGCTGGCGGTCGATGAGGCTGAGGCGGCTGGATTGACAATACCGGCTTTGCCAAAAAAATTGGCCGCCGATCTAAAGGAGCAGGAGTTATCTCCCCTGGCAACGCTGTCAAATCCGCTGGATCTGGCGGGCATTGTCATTGAGCATTTCAGAAAAGCGGCCCTGGTGGCGGACAGATACAGTATCGCCGACATCGTTTTGCTTAATTTCGCTGACCCGGTTCCAGGAGCCGTGGAAGCTGTCAGGGATATTGCAACCCGCATCAAGGCCCGTCTTGTTGTAAGCTATATGGGAGGCGGCGACGATGAAGAAACAGGCCGATATCAATTGCAGCGAACCGGCATTCCCGTCTTTCCGACTCCCGAGCGCGCCATCAGGGCAATCGCAGCCGCGGTCTGGGCGAATAATTTTCGCAAAGCAAGGACGCCCAGTTGTTATACAGCCGATGGTTTATACGCATGCGACTCTATTTCGTCCAAGGAAAAGCGCTTCCTGACGGAACCGCAGGCGCTTCAATGCTTGAGCAAGTTCGACATTCCTTATCCGCAAAACGGCCTTGCAACAAACGCAAAGGATGCGGCCGTTATAGCGGATGACCTGGGGTATCCCGTTGTTATGAAAATTGTTTCGACGGAAATCCCCCACAAGACCGATGTCGGGGGCGTCTGCACGAATCTTCAAAATGCGGAAGATGTCCGCAGCTGCTTTAGAAAAATGATAGAGCACATCAGGCAAGAAATGCCAGAGGTCGCCATCGACGGGGTATTGGTTTGCCGGCAGGCAGAGGCGGGATTAGATGTTATCCTGGGCGGTTTGCATGATCCTGTTTTCGGCCCTGTTGTTATGTTCGGACTCGGGGGGATTCATACTGAAATTTTCCAGGATGTGGCATTCAAGGTTGTCCCTCTCGAACAAATCGATGCTGAGGAAATGATATCCGAAATTAGGGGATACCCGCTGATTTCCGGATTTCGCGGTCAAATAGGCTACGACAAGGGTCGGCTGATTGAAACGCTCTTATCCGTTTCACAGCTCATGCAAGAGCATCCTGAAATCAAGGAACTGGACCTTAACCCAGTGCGCCTGTTTCATGAAGGTCTTGCGGCTTTAGACGTTCGTATATACCAATCAATCTGATTTAAATGCAACAACGAGCAAAGGGGGAAACGAGAATGAAAACGGAACTTGATTTCTGGTGGAACTATACCGATACGTACGAATTTATGGAGCGCGTGCAGGAGGGGATGCCGCCACTGATTATATGCCTTGCCTGCAATGGCGGCGTACACGGCAAGGAATATAATGAAAACCTACCTGAAACCGCAGACGAAATTGCAGATTCGGTCTACGAATCTTACAGGGCTGGGGCATCCATGGTTCACATTCATGCCCGTGATCCAAACAATTTAGCCGACGGCGTCCGGACAACCGAGGCCTGGTACGAGGTGAATCGGAAGGTGCGTGAACGCTGTCCGGATATTATCATCAACAACACGACCGGCGGCAGCATGGATATGACCATGGAAGAGCGCTTGTCGTGTTTGGACGCCAACCCGGAAGTTGCATCATTGAATCTGGTGCCGGACATGAGCAAGTTTGCGATGAAGGAGCGCAAGGCACCCTTGCCGAACCCGCATCCTGCATACAAATACGACGGCTGCATTCCCTTTTCCTATCATCTGGTTACACAGTTTGCGCAAAAAATGAAGAACCGGGGTATCAAACCGGAACTGGAGACCTACCATCCAGGAGGAGCCTGGGTAGTTCGCGATTTGCTCGATCAGGAGTTGCTGGAAAGACCTTACTGGATTCAGACCGTCATGGGTTACCAGACCTCGAGTTTCCCGACAGTCGAAAACGTCGTAGGTATTTTAAGAGAATTTCCGGCAGGCTCTCTTTGGCTTTGTTCAGGCATCGGCATTTTCCAACTGCCTATGACCACCCTCGCAATTCTCATGGGAGGACACGCCCGGGTTGGAATGGAGGATAACATTTACTACCGGCGAGGTGAAAAATTGAAAAGCAACGCCCAGGTCACTGAACGAACAGTGCGAATTGCACACGAGCTTAATCGCAAGATCGCTACACCAGCCGAGGCGCGCATGATGCTGGGTATTTCGCACACCCCCTCACAATATCCCTAAAAGATCATTGATTATGTGTTATAAAAATTATTTTCTGTACAAATTACATACTTGACAAGTGAGAATACGTGATGCAAAATACATACAGGATGACATGTGGAACTTTAGAGGTTGCAAGGTGTATTTTGCTGAATATCGGCGTCTGTATATCAGATGTGATATCTCTCTTGATAAACCTGATCTTTGCCCCCAATCCGGGGTTTTGATTGCTTTGTGGTTGCAAGGAAAATATATTTATGAAAGCAAAAGTTGCAGAACGCGGGCAAGTCACGATCCCAAAAGCATTACGTGAGCGTTTAGGTATCCGGCCGGGGACGGTACTGGAATTCGAAGAAGACCGCGGCAAGCTGGTGGTCGTCAAGGCTGCTGCCATGGATACTGTAGACGAGGTCTATGGAAAACTCGGACGAGGTCGGCGAACCGATGATGTTATGGCTGAGCTTCGGGGCAATTCGTGATTACCGCAATTGACACCAATATCCTTATCGATGTTCTCGAACCGGATCCGGTTTTTGGTCTGGCTTCCAAAGAAGCGCTCAAGCGCTGCCTGCGGGAAGGTTCCGTCATTGCATGTGAAGTTGTGTGGGCGGAAATCATGACGGCTTACAGCCACAAGGGGCAAGAAGCCGTGGAGGCGCTGAGGCGGATTGGAGTTGAATACTCTGCAATGACCCTTGACGCTTCCCTGGGCGCGGCAACCTGTTGGAGCGCTTTTAGAAGGAAAAGCAAGGTTCGGGATCGTATTGTTGCCGATTTTCTAATTGGCGGTCATGCACTTGTTCAAAGTGAACGACTGCTGACCAGAGATCGAGGCTTTTATAGAACCTACTTCAAGCCGCTCAAAGTCGAATCTCCATGATACAGCCTCTGAGTTATCCGGTACATTGCCTCTACCAGACGCACATCACAAGCCAGTCCCAGGTAATCATTTCCAGCGAAATTAACCAAATTTGTTTTGATTTTGTTCATTGCAGGCTTCGGGGAATCATGCCCTAAAAGAGATTAAACGAGCCTGTCTATAAATTTATGAAAAGGATCGTCATCGGGATCCTGGTGCCAGATATACTCCGCACCATTGGCAATATCCAAGGCTTTTTCTTTTCCATAAAGCGATGCAATAACTGCTAACGACATATCCATTCCGGCCGACACTCCGGAAGAGGTGTAAAAAGGCCCATCTTCCACCCAGCGGGCTTCAGACACCCATTCCACCTGATCGCTCTGTTGAGTAGCCATCTTAAAATAAGCCTTATTGGAGGTTGCTCGACGACCATTCAACAGTCCGGCCCTGGCAAGGATCCAGGACCCCGAGCAAACGGACATTGTAACTTTCGCTGACGGAACTCTTTCCGTCAGGAAGTACATAATGGCCTGATTTTCCAGTTCCTGAATGGTTCCAAAGCCTCCTGGTAATAATATCAAATCAAGTCGTGGACAGTTCTGATAGTCAAATTCAGCCATTGTTTG
>JAJRVC010000291.1 GCA_024277475.1 Deltaproteobacteria bacterium | reverse complement strand
GCGCGAGGGGGTGAATTTAGCAGAGTTATCAGCCTTCCAGTCGGCAAGGGACAGCCTGCCGGCAAAAGCCGCAAAGGGTGATCTGGTCAAGGGGAAACGGGTCCGTTCGGGGAATATATATTTAGAACGGCGGTTTGCGGGAATAACATGGAATTGTCAACTGGACAGCCTGTCGCAAACCACTCCAGGCGCTATCGGGAGGCGGGTCAATACCGGAAGCTGATGCTCCTTCCAATCGAATAAATCGGCCCTGAATGAGTTCCGAATGCCAGCTTGCCAAGCCGAATGATTTGAGGATTGGCAAAAGCCCGTAATCCAACCCGCCTGATTGCTATATATTCCATAATTTAAAACTTTGCATGTTTACGAAAATAGTCTAGTACCCCCGGGTGGAAAGCCGGGTCTGCGTTCACCTGGGAGGATGTCCCCGTTCATTGGCAGCTGCAAAACAGCAATTTTTTGCCCTAGAATACGGGGTCCGACAACTGCGGGAGACATCCAACCAAAGATTGGCTCAATTCAGCCCATTGTGTTTCGGCACCCTTGAGCTGATATGACGGAACTGGTAGTGGCAAAGTGTCCATCCAATCCGGCAGGGTTGAGCCTGGAACAGGGCCATATTTCACAAACCAGATAGCACCGCAGGTGATGTTCATTTGCGACCGTTTGACCGCCATTCCCCACCTGATGAAGGAGTTCAGGTTATATGATAACTGAAAATCCATTTTCCGTTCTTTCGGAAATCATTTCACCCATCGTAATGCAGATTTATGTCGTCGCCATGTTCGTTTTGGTTGTTGGTGGTACTCTGCTGGATACCATGCACAAGAAGAGTGCCCAGTGGTTCTACAAAAACAGAGAAGAGGCAAAAAAGAATGCCACGCGTGAAATTAGCGGTGGTGAAAAAGCATCAATTGCGATGAAGACTGTTGCTGAAGATGTATTGACCTCAGCTGAATTCTGTAATCCAAAGCGCAGGCTTGCCCATCTCCTGACCATGTATGGTTTTGTGATTTTTGTGGCGATGTCGGCGATTATGGTCTTTGCATATCCAACCTCGACAGCTACTCCGGTAATTTTCCCGCTTCTTTGGCACCTTGGCGCACTGAGCTTGTGTGTTGGTGGTTATTGGTTCTGGTTTGCAATCCGTGTTGATGTTGCAGCCGAAGGTAACCCCTGGCACCGTGTTGTGCGGGCTGATTTATTTATCCTGTCTTTGTTGGCAATGACTACATTTGGTCTGATCTGGTCTTTCTTCCAGTCAATCACCGGTGTTTCGTCCTTCATTTCCTTGTTGTTCCTTGGCTTTTTCCTGCTGTCCAGCACGGTGCTTTTTGCTGGGGTGTTGTGGTCGAAATTTGCTCATATGTTCTTTAAGCCTGCTGCAGCATATCAAAAGCGCACCGCGAAAGCGGATGGCTCCAATGATAATTTGCCGACAGTTTCCCGGGATGATCCTGAGCAGCAAAAAAGACACTCCATGGAGTTGCTGCGAGATGCGCCAATGAATATGGGACTTGGCATCAAGCGCGAACGGCCCAACCATTACTAAATAATTGACCTACACGTTTCTGTATAACGACATAGGAAGGAAAACGAAAAATGCCTACATTCGTCTACATGACGAGATGTGATGGCTGTGGACATTGCGTCGACATCTGCCCATCCGACATCATGCACATCGATAAAACCACCCGACGTGCATACAACATTGAACCCAACATGTGCTGGGAGTGTTTCTCTTGCGTCAAGGCCTGCCCTCAAAACGCAATCGATGTGCGTGGCTATGCAGACTTCGCGCCATTGGGCCACAGCGTACGCGTTGATCGCGACGAGGAAAAAGGCACAATTGCCTGGAAAATCAAATTCAGGAACGGCTCTGAAAAGAATTTCCTCTCGCCCATCACCACCATACCGTGGGGTACCGGTTATCCTAAATTTAGCGATGAGGCTGAGCCCAGCAAGGAAATGCGTGATGGTGAGTTGTTGTATAGCGAGCCAAAATACATCCGAATGGATGAGGGCGAATTGCATACACTTGAATCCAATGGTCTCAAGATGAAGGCAGGGGTGTATTACTGATGGCTTACGAAACGATCATTGAAGACGATATTGATATTCTGGTCGCTGGTGCGGGCCTTGGTGGCACGGGTGCCGCGTGGGAAGCCAGATACTGGGGCAAAGACAAGAAAATTGTTATTGCCGAAAAAGCCAATATCGACCGTTCCGGCGCTGTTGCGCAAGGGCTGTATGCGATCAACTGCTATATGGGCACCCGCTGGGGCGAGAATAATCCGGAAGACCATGTGCGCTATGCGCGTATCGACCTGATGGGCATGGTTCGTGAAGATCTGGCTTTTGATATGGCCCGCCACGTCGATTCAACCGTGCATCAGTTTGAAGATTGGGGCCTGCCGATCATGAAGGACCCGGACACCGGGGCTTACTTGCGTGAAGGTCGTTGGCAGATCATGATTCATGGCGAGAGCTACAAGCCGATTGTTGCTGAAGCCGCCAAAAAATCTGCTGACAAGATATTCAACCGCGTATGCATTACTCATCTGCTGATGGACGAAGCCAAGGAAAACCGGATTGCCGGTGCTGTTGGCTTTAATGTCCGTACAGGCAATTACCACGTATTCAAGTCAAAGACCGTTATTTGCGGTGCCGGTGGTGCCTCCAATATCTTCAAGCCACGTTCTGTGGGTGAAGGTTCCGGCCGTGTCTGGTATGCTCCATGGTCTTCAGGTTCTGCTTATGCGTTGATGATCAATGCCGGTGCCAAGATGACCCAGATGGAAAACCGCATTGTGCTGGCCCGGTTCAAGGATGGATATGGCCCGGTTGGCGCCTACTTCCTGCATTTGAAAACCTATACCCAAAATGGTCTTGGGGAAGAATACGAGTCCAAGTGGTTCCCTGAACTGCAGAAAATGGTGGGTAAGGAATATCTCGATCCGGAGGCATCGCACGCCACCCACAGACCAATTCCTACCTGTTTGCGTAACCATGCATTTATCAGCGAAGTGAATGCAGGTCGCGGTCCGATCCACATGATCACCATGGAAGCATTTCAGGATCCGCATCTGGAAGAGGTTGGTTGGGAAAACTTCCTCGGTATGACTGTCGGCCAGACCGTACTTTGGGCTGCAACGGATGTGGACCCTAAATTCGAAAACCCTGAACTGACAACATCTGAACCCTACGTTATGGGCTCACATGCAACCGGTTCCGGTGCCTGGTGTTCAGGTCCTGAAGACCTTTCTCCTCCAGAATATTTCTGGGGTTATAACCGTATGATGACCATTGAGGGATTGTTCGGTGCCGGTGATGCTGTTGGTGGTACACCGCATGCTTTCTCATCCGGTTCGTTTACTGAAGGCCGTCTTTCTGCAAAAGCTGCCTGCAAGTATATCGACGATGGCAAAGGCGAGGGTATCAAGGTTTCCGACAAGCAGATCGCTGATTTTAAGGAAGAAATCTACAAGCCGATGGTGCATTACAAATTATATCGTAATGAAATTGTCGCCGGCAGCGTCAATCCGCACTACATCAACCCGAGGCAGGGTCTGGATCGTCTGCAAAAAATCATGGACGAGTATGGTGGCGGTGTGACTGTCAACTACATGACCAATGAAAAACTGCTGAATATCGGTCTCAAAAAACTCAAAATCATGGAAGAAGATCTGGAGAGCCTGGCTGCCGAAGATATTCATGAGTTGCTGCGTGCCTGGGAACTCAAGCATCGTCATCGTACATCCGAGTGCGTTCTTCAGCATACATTGTTCCGCAAAGAGACCCGCTGGCCGGGTTATTATTATCGCGGTGACCATATGAAGCTGGATGATGAAAACTGGCATGTTTTGACAGTTTCACGCCGCGATCCAAAAACCGGCGAATATACTTTGGAAAAAGCACCTTTGTATCACCTGGTCGGTGAAGAAGAAGAGGCAATGGAAGACAAGGCGCTGGCAGAAAAAAAGAAGCAGGAAAAAAAGAGCAAATAAAAACAAGCGCTGGGCGGAAATTATTTTAAAATTTTCGCCCAGCTAGAATTTGAGTGCCCGGTGTATCGGGGTGTTTTGCATAAGGTATGCAAGGCGGACTCATTTTAAAACTACAGGGTTCTCTTATGAACATTATCGAAAAGTCTGATGAGGAAATTTTGGCGCTGGCTACTCCCCTATGGGATGATCTCGTCAAGTATTCCAATGCGGGAGAATATGGAGAATTCGTCAAGAATTTTTCCCAATCTCTTGTCCTGGGTCTTAATCAGGTTGAAGTTGGCAAGCAGTTTGCCCGTAGCGAATTAACCAGAAGTCTGGCTGATGACGCAGAATTTTTAGGCACTATTCGCCGCGGCGAGCATGTGACGGTGCTTTATCGTCAGAAAAGCACTAAAAAGCCTGGTGAGTGGCTTGGTCGACTTGTCCTTGGTTACGAACAAGACAAGATCAGGATTTTTGGTGCATCAATTTTTTGATACCTGAGACGGGTTTGGCATGAGTAATACAATCCAGAATGATAAATTTGTCGAATTGACCTATGAGGTAACTGAACAGAAATCGGGGCAAGTGCTTAG
>JAJRVC010000290.1 GCA_024277475.1 Deltaproteobacteria bacterium | reverse complement strand
GTGCAAAAAATTATTTTAGTTATATTATTAGGTTGTTATGAATTTGTTAGATGTTTGCAGTAGATATTTGATTTGCCTTTTTATGCAACCCATGTTCACTTTTAGATAATATTTTTAGTCAAAAGGCAGGTTTCTGCCGTGATTGAATAGAAAACAGCTGCTTGCAAATGTCCCCTAATCAGAATAGTCGGATTTGGTCTGGATCCGTTCCTTCAAGCCCTTGATCAGGGCTGAGCACACCTGATGAGCATCGGCCACCACGGCTACATCCGCCATTTTCATCATGGTGGCATTGGGATTTTTATTTACCGCAATGATGAAGTCGGCATCGGTTGTGGCAGCGGTGTGCTGGATGGCGCCGCTGATGCCAAAAGAAAAAAGAATCCGGGGTTTGATATGTTTACCGGCCTGGCCGACCAGGGCGTCGTCATTGGCCCACCCTGCATATACGATGGGACGGGTGGCGCCGACTTCACCCGAGAGGAGTCGGGCAAGCTCGAAAAGTTTCTTGAATTTCAGTTTGCTGCCCATACCGCGTCCGCCACAGACAACGACTTTAGCCTCCTCGAGTCTCTGGTCACGGTCGGTTCGGCGTTCGTAAGCCACAAGACGCAGACGATCCGCGGGTATTTTTTTGGGCAAGGGTATGCGCACGACTCCTCCGCGACGGGTATTGTCATGGGGGATTTCCTGAAAAGTTCCAGGTCGCACGGTGGCCATTTGTGGCCGGTGTTCGGGAGTAACGATTTCGGCGATGAGATTGCCGCCGAATGAAGGTGCGATTTGCAATAAATGTCCTTCTGAGGTAATCTCTAAGCCGATGCAATCGGCTGTCAGGCCGGTGCCGAGGCGCTTGGCCACCCTTGGCGCAAACTCCCTGCCGAACGATGTGGCGCCGATTAAAATTATTTCCGGTCGATAATCTGCGGCGAGTGTTTCCATTAATACGGTGAACTTTTCAATGCTGTACTGATTCAGCGAAGGATGCTCGACGACCAGTACTTTTTGAGCACCGTGGGCGATGTATTCGCTCATATATTTGTCGATCTCGTGACCGAACACCACGGCACAAACCTCGGCATCGATGCCGGTCGCCAGGTCATTGGCCTTGGCCAGCAGTTGAAGGGTCACTCGGTTTTGAAAATAGTTGCGGTAATCAGCGAAAACCCATATGGAATTTTTTGTTTGATTCATATCGATAAGGTTCAGGGTTCAAAGGTTTAGAGTTCAGAGGTTCAGGGTTCAAAGGTTCAAAGGTTCAAGGTTCAGAGTTCTGGGTTGAGGGTTCAAAGGTTCAGAGTCCAGCCCAGCCGCTGGCTGCCGATTTGACCAGTTTGATCGAAAGGGAAACTTTTTTGGATCATGAAATAAGCTTTAAATTGTTATCTGAAATGATTTTGATTGTGGGAGCGGTTTTTAACCGCGATTAAGTCGGTCTGGCATATATCCATGATTGTGGCTAAAAGCCACTCCCACCCACCATTTGATTAAAAGGTATCAACATCATTAATCAGATCCGACGTGTGCCTTTAACCTTGAACCTCTGAACCCAGAACCCTGAACGGATGTAACCTTTACATCTTTTTCAGGTCTTTTCCCATCGCGCTGCTGATTTTTTCTCCATACTTGTTGAAGATTTCACAGACCACCTTTTTAGCCGTACCTTTCAACACGACATTCTTTTTTTCAGCGGTCGGGGAATAGACATTGATGATCTTTGTCGGTGAGCCTTTTTGTCCGATGGTTTTGAACTCCAAATCAAGATCTTTCGCGCTGAGGATTCTTATTTGCGGTCGTTCATATGCATTGATCAGTCCTTTCAGCGAAGGATAGCGCGGTGCATAGACCCGGTCCATGATGGTGACCAGCCCGGGCAGTTTCATTTCCATAATTTCAAGAAAGTTGTCGGATATGCGCTGCATACGAACCTCGCGGCCCTTGATTTCCAATTGTTCCACATAGGCAGCGGCGGGAATATCAAGTTCTTCGGCAAGCTGGGGGCCGACCTGGGCGGTTTCGCTGTCACTTGTGAAACAGCCGCAGAGGACCAGATCAAAATGCGGGCTTTGTTTTTCGATGGTCCGTGCGAGGGTATAGGACGTGGCGAAGGTGTCTCCGCCGGCCATGGCCGGGTCGGAAAGAAGAATACCGTGGTCCGCTCCCATGGCCATGGCCTCGTAAAGCACCTCTTCCGCCATGGGAGGACCCATCGTGATGACCGTAATTTTACCACCGTGCCGGCTTTTTATCTGCAGTGCAGCCTCAAGGGCATGGGCACAGGCCGGGTTCATCATGCCTTGCGCCAGTTCACGTTTCAAGGTCCCCGTTTTTGGGTTCCATGGTAGCTCGGAAACCATGGGGACTTGCTTAATACAGACGACAAGGTTTAACATGATTTTGCTGATCCCTGTTTAAGTCATACTTTATTGGGTTGTGTCTGAGCTAAAAGTTGATATGGCCGCAAAAAGGCACAAAAAGCACAAAGATAAAATTTCACATTCTTTCACTCTATCCTCAAAAAGCATGGTAATCTCCTTTAATCTACAACAAACAACGGACCACGGACAACTTACGGCTTTTTACGTCATATTAGCAGCCGACAGATTCAATCATTTTAGCTGCGCGTAAAGCAAACTATCTGCGCGTAAAGCCTAATTTCAGGTCAATTCAGAAAGCACCGCCCTGGCGATCACCATGCGCTGCACCTCGCTGGTACCTTCGTATATCTCGGTCACTTTGGCGTCTCTGAAGTAGCGCTCCACATCGTATTCCTTGCTGTAACCGTAACCACCGTGAATTTGCAAAGCCAGATTCGTCACATGCGTGGCTGTTGTGCTGCAGTGCAGCTTGGCCATGGCAGCTTGCGCTCCGAAGGGTTGACCGGCATCTTTAAATGCGCAGGCCCGATACAGAAGGAGTCGTGCAGCGTCAATTTCAGTGGCCATGTCGGCCAGATAATTCTGGATAGTTTGAAATGCAGAAATGGGTTTTTTGAACTGCTGGCGCTCTTTAGAATATTTTACCGCTGCTGCAAAAGCGGCCTGAGCAATACCGAGGGCCTGGGCGCCAATGCCGATGCGGCCTGTATCCAGCGTATTGAGCCCGATCTTCAGACCGTCTCCCGGATGGCCGAGCATATGACTTTGCGGTAAACGGACATCCTCGAAGAAGAGGGAAGATACCGGGTTTGCACGCATGCCGCACATATCTTCGAGTTCGCCGACAAAGAAGCCCGGCATGCCTTTTTCGACGATGAAAACACCGGCGCCGCTTCGCCGGTCGCCCAAATCCATGGCCGCGAAGGTGAGTGCCAAATCACAGACACCACCGTTGGTCACGAACACCTTGGTTCCGTTAACGACATAATCACCTTTATCCAAAACAGCGGTTGTTTCAACCGCACCGGCATCGGAACCGGCATTGGCTTCCGTAAGACAAAAGGCACCGATATGTTCTCCACTGGCCAGCAAAGGCAGAAACCGCTTTTTTTGTTCTTCGGTGCCAAACCGTACAATTGGGTAGGCACCCACGCTGTTGTGCACCGTGATGCAGAGGCCGATGGCAGCGCATACCCGGGAAAGCTCTTCGATGGTAATAGCATAACTGATGGAATCAAGGTCCGCCCCGCCGTACTTTTGCGGAACCTGGAGTCCGAAATAGTTCAGCGGGCGCATTTTTTCAATCACTTCCCAGGGAAACCGGGATTCGCGATCGATCTCGTGGCTGATAGGTCCCAGCTCAGTCTCGGCAAACTTGCGAACGGCTTTTCGTACGGCTTTGTGTTTCATACAGGGGTTAAAGTCCAAACTGTTTTTTTCTCCTGTCCACTATGATCACGGCATTCCTATTTGTGATTTTTTTACAGATATTTAATCAGAAATCCATTTTTCCGGTTTATTCTGATTGGAATTCAGGAACAGCCAGCAACTCGATCAGCTGCTTTCTGGAAAAGGTCTTCAGCAGTCCCGGATCATCTTCTTTAACCACACCGTTCATCAGGGTTTTCTTTCTTTCAATGACGGCGGAAATTTTTTCTTCCAGGGTACCTTCCGTGACGAGCTTGAAAACCTGAACCCCGCGTTTTTGGCCGATGCGGTGGACGCGATCGGTGGCCTGGTCTTCCCTGGCCGCATTCCACCAGCGATCATAGTGGATGACAACCGAAGCGGCCACCAGATCGATACCGATGCCCCCGGCTTTCAGACTGCCGACGAATACCCGGCAGGCGGGATCATTGTTGAACCGATCAATGATTTTACCGCGGTTGCGGCTGGCACCAGTCAATGTCGCGAAGTCCACCTCATTTTGGGCCAGATGCTTTTCCATGATGCGGATCATGTTCAGATACTGACTATAAACCACCACCTTCTGCCCGCTGTCAAGGGATTCTGCCAGAAGTTCTTTGAAAAGCTCCCATTTCCCCGACTGGAATTGGTCGTAATTTTCGCTGTTGGTTTCTACTGTGGCGGGGTGGTTGCAAATTTGTTTGAGCAGGGTGAGCAGGGCAAATATGTGAATGTAAGGCACGGACTCTTTGCGTTTTCTTAAAAGCTGAATTAATTCATGGCCCCGGTTGGCAACGGCATCCCGGTAGAGCTTTACCTGATCCTCGCTCAGGTGACACGTGCGAACGTCTTCGATTTTGGGCGGCAGTTCGCTGAGCACCGTTGTTTTAAGGCGGCGCAGGGTAAAAGGTGAGATTAAACGGTTCAACTCCCGGCGGCGGGGGCTTTTCAGGTCTTGTTCAATGGGGTTGATATAGCGGGTATTAAATGCTTCATTCCGGCCCAGATAGCCGGGAATCACCAGATCCATCAAGGTCTTGAGGTCGCCCAGGGTGTTTTCAATGGGCGTTCCCGTTAGACCCAGTTTCATGCGGGCCCGGATCCGGATGGCAGCGACATAGGATTGGGTAAGACGGTTTTTTATGTGCTGGATTTCATCAAAGACAACCAGGCCGAAGGCCCGCTTTTGCAATGCACGGATATCCCGACGCAAAATTCCGTAGGAAGTCAGCAGCACATCACCGGTTTTAAGGGCACTGTCGATGTCCCGTCGCCCCCCGTGGAAGATGACCGCAGTCAGACCTGGCGCATGATCTCTGATCTTTTCGCTCCAGTGGGTCAAAACCGTGGTGGGACACACCACCAGAAACGGTTTTTTTATCTTGCGGTGTTTGCGCAGATACAGCATAAAAGCCATGACTTCGTGGGTTTTGCCAAGCCCCATGTCATCACAGAGCAGCCCTCCAAAGCCGTTTTCATATAAAAAAGAGATCCATTCGGAGCCAAGCTGCTGATAGGTTCGCAGCTTCGAGACCAGCCCTTTGATTTCAGGAAAAGGGGCGGAAGGCTTAAAATTGAGCAGCTGGTCCAGGCGGCTCACCAGAGATTTCTGGCCATCGATGATCAGCTCTTGAGATGCCGCCGCCTGAAGGCGCAGCAATTCCAGCCGCGATATCTTTATCCGGTCTTTTTGGGCTTCATCACCGCCGGCCTTCCCGGGATCAAACAGGACATCCAACCCTTCGAATTCAGGCGATTGTGCGTCCATCCAACCGCCCGGGGTTTCAATATAACGCCGGCCTTCGGCCCTGGCCTGCAGAATCTTAGACAGCGACAAACTAGAATTGCCGAAACCATAGGCCACCGAAAGCCAGCACCAGTCCCGCTCCAGGGTCCGGGGTGTGATGTTGATACGTTCCGGACGCTTGAATATATTGAGCGCCTTAACCGAAGCGTCCGGCAGAAAGGGTCCCTTGGTGAAGTCTGCACCGAAGGCGTCCAGAAAAGCCGGGATATCTTCTTTTTTGATAATGATTTTACCGGATTCCTTGGAACCGAAACCATCGGGGATCTGCCGGGGTTTTCGGTGTTCGGCAAGGATATCCAGATCGGCAAGGTAAATGAGGTTGCCGTAACGAAATTTCTGTACCAACGCTTCATCCCACAAACGGATTTCACCATTTTGTAACGTAAGCTGAATGCACGGTGTAATCTCGAGCGCCATCTCGTGCTTGCGGGTTCGTGATAGTTTGAAAACAGTGATGAGAGGAACCGGATGGATTTCCAACCCCTGATATTGGAGTTCAAAATTTTTCAGGCACTCCAGCAATGCTTTGACCTTTGGACGCGGCACTGTCAGCTGAAAAACCGGCTTTGCCATATAATTTTGTGCTGTCAGCAAAAATGTGCCCCGGCCTGCATCGATATCAGTATTTATGATGAAATCATGCGTACCCAGCTCCCGGTAAGCGTGATAAGCCAGCCTATACCAGAAATTTTCCTGCAGGGCCTGTCTGCGGGTTTTGAACCCCCTTTCGGACATCTTACGTTCGTTTTCCGTCAGGGTCCAGAGCATCAGTTCTGCGAGGATCTCGGCCCGGGAGGGGACGTTGCCATTTTTGTGGCTAACGATACAGCGGTCTTTAAACCGCGAACGATCCAAACCCTCTGAAATATAGCTGAGCAACTCTTTATCCAGCGAGCCATAAACTTTTAATACTTTTTGACCATTTTCGGAAGCCGACTGTGATCTCACCGTTTGGGGTGTATCGCCCGAGCCGTCTGTGATGGCCGTCGCTATTTGGTGCCAGATGCTTTCCCTGAAATCCTGCTCCAGGGTGTTATTGCCGAACATTGATTGTTTGGACCGGTATACCGCCGCCAGTTTTTTGATGTGGTCGCAGGTTGTTTTGCGGGATTTGGCACAATTGCAATTAAAAAAATCCAACGCAGGGCCTTGATCGTCGACCATGACGGCGACACCGGGATCGGTGTCCTCAGGATCCGGCATCAGCGCCAGAGCCTGACGGTGAAATTCAAAACGAGTCAGGTCACTTTCCGCTATTCCGGGACCGAAGGCCTTTGTCTTTGCTGGTGTGGATTGTGGCTTCGTTTTGCTCTTTGGTGATTTTTTGAACATATTAAGGCATAATTTCGATAATGTTTAACATTCGAGGACTTCTTCAAGAGCCGACACGACGGTATCGATCTCTTCCCTGGAGATCACAAGAGGGGGCAGCAGCCGGATTACCGTAGCACCGGCCAAAAGCGCAATCACTCCTTTTTCCATGAGTCTCTGTACATAGGGTCCGGCTTTTTCCTTGAGTTCGATACCGATCATCAGCCCGAGGCCCCGGACTTCACGGATCTTTTTGCTCTCAATGGCTTTGAGTTGCTCCATGAGGTAATTCCCCAGAGTTTCTGCATTTTTGATCAGTCCCTCCTGCTCGATCACTTCCAGGGAGGCAAGGGCTGCTGCACAGGCAGTGGGATTGCCACCGAAAGTGGAGGTATGGCTTTTGACCGGCACTTTGATGCGGTCGCTGCAAAGCACCGCCCCCATCGGTATACCTCCTGCCAGTGATTTTGCCAGGCAGAGGAGGTCGGGGGTCACAAACTGCTCGCAGGCGAACATGGCACCTGTCCGGCCAAAACCGGTTTGGACCTCGTCGATGATCAGCATAACGCCTTTTGAATTGCAAAGTTACCGGATCTGTCGGAAATAGTTTTTATCACCGATTCTCACGCCCCCCTCACCCTGAACAATTTCAAGCAGAACGGCGGCAGT
>JAJRVC010000289.1 GCA_024277475.1 Deltaproteobacteria bacterium | reverse complement strand
CCCCTACAAATAGAGACTGCAGGTCCGATGCAGTTACTCTCGAAGCTCAAGGCTCAGAGGAATACCTCCGGCAGTTGGGGGGGGTGGAGGCGGAGAAGGGATAACTTCCCATTTTTCTCAATGAACGAATTGACCAATCAACCAGACCAGACTGGACCATCAAAACGATCTCAATTTATCCCGTTAAGCCTATTTGTTTTTTTGTTTAACCGGGACGACCCAAAAGCTCTAAACTATCTTAATCCGACCTCTGATTTCCGATAAATTATGGATGATCGTCATTTCATGAACATGGCTCTGGATCTTGCAGTCAAAGGCGAGGGTTTTACGTCTCCGAATCCTATGGTCGGCGCCGTGGTGGTAAAAGACGGTCAGGTCGTGGGCAGGGGGTACCACAGGATTGCCGGTGGGTCCCATGCAGAGGTCAAGGCTCTTGACGTTGCCGGTGATCTCGCGAAAGGGGCAACCCTTTACGTTACATTAGAACCCTGCAATCATACCGGCCGCACTCCCCCCTGTACCCGGAAGATACTGGAGCTGGGCGTTGGACGTGTAGTAGCGGCCATGAAAGATCCCAACAAAAACGTGGCCGGGGGTGGCGCTGAATTTCTAGCCCGGAACGGGGTGCAGGTTACCACGGGTATTTGCGAGGCGCGGGCTAAAAAACTGAATGAATTTTTTATAAAATACGTCCGCACCGGCCGTCCTTTTGTCATTGCAAAATGTGCGGCAACCCTCGATGGCCGGATGGCCACCCGTACGGGGGACTCCAAATGGGTAACCGGGGAAACGGCACGACGGTTCGTTCATCAATTGCGTCATAGGGTAGATGCCATCATGGTCGGTATCAATACCATCCGCAATGACAACCCGAGCCTGACCACCCGCATAGCCGGCCTGCAAGGCAGTGATCCTGTGCGAATCATTCTGGACACCCATCTATCTATTTCACCGGATGCACGGGTATTGCGACAGGCATCCACTGCTCCCACGATTTTGGTGGCCGGCCCCGCAGCGGTAGAAAATAAAAAGAGGGCGTTCGAGAAAACAAACATCCGGGTGATTGAAGCCTCGCTTAAAAATGATCTGATTGATATGAACGTATTAATGGGACAGCTTGGTGGCATGGGGATTACCAGTCTGCTTATCGAGGGCGGCAGTCGGGTGCTGGCCTCTGCATTCAACGTCGCTGTTGTGGACAAAGTGTTCTTTTTTTATGCACCTAAAATCCTGGGGGGGGATGACGGTGTTCCTATATGCAGCGGACGGGGTGTGGAACTGATGAGTGAATGTATAGCGATCAATGATATCGCCGTCCACCGGCTCGGTGACGATGTGCTCATAGAAGGATATGTCGGTTAGGCACTTAGAAATTATTCTTGTGCATCTTGTGGCAAATAGTTTTATTGGGTCATTTTTCTTATCATCAAATGATTGAATAGTTTCAACAGTCAATTCCTCGCTAAAGCGGGATTTACGCTTCGCTGCAACTGGTTTTGGCTGCGTTAGTTGTTTGTGGTTCGTTGTCAGTTGTAAATTTTGGATTAGTTGTTATATTCTGTCCGTTTGGATGGTGAATGCCAAAAATGCTAAGGAATCAAGGCTGAAAGTTCAACGCAAGTCTTCGACAGTTGGAGGAAAATCGGCATTGAGCATGGCGTATGGGGGAAAAACTGAAACTGGTTGTGGATAGTCTAAAGCGAAGCGCTCCTCCAACGGGCGGAGGCCATTAACCATCAAAACGACCTAAACTATTTTAACGATCTTAACATACCAAACTATTACAACGGCCAAGTCAATGTTCACGGGAATTATAGAGGGTCTGGGTACCATTGCTGGTATCCGGTCATCCGGCCAGGGAAAACGCCTGACAATTGAATCGGATTTTTTTCTGGACCAGACAAAAGTCGGGGACAGCATATCCGTCAGCGGAGCCTGCCTGACCGCAGTAAAAATCGATGGCAAACGCTTTGAAGTTGACGTTTCGCCGGAGACGCTTCAAATAACGACTTTTGGCCGGGCCAAAGTCGGTGAACGTCTCAATATCGAGCGGGCTGTGCGTCTTTCAGATCGTATTGACGGGCATCTGGTGTCCGGCCATATCGACGGAACGGGTATCGTCAAGCAACGGCAATCCCTGAGCAACGCAGTCGTCATAACCATCGAAGTTGACGAGTTGCTCACACGATATATGATTGCCAAGGGTTCGGTTGCTATGGACGGTATCAGCCTGACCATCAACACCTGTGAATCAGACAACTTCTCCGTGAGCATCATACCCCATACGGCCAAATTAACGACCATCGGTTTAAAAAACAAGGGGGATCGGGTAAACATTGAAACCGATATGATCGGGAAATATGTTGAAAGGTTTATGCGCAGGATGCCGGGTCGGAGTAAAACGAGCAGTTCGAAACAAACATTTATTGATCATGCGTATTTAGTCAAAACCGGCTTTATTGATTAGCACTCCGGTAATTGATACTAAACATATTTGGAGATAAGAAGGAAAAATGCCACAACTAAGTACTGAAGAGGCCATTAAAGAGATCAGAGAGGGCCGGATGGTTATCCTTGTGGATGATGAGGACCGGGAGAACGAGGGTGATCTTTGTATGGCGGCAGAGAAAGTGACGCCTGAGGCTATCAATTTCATGGCCAAATACGGTCGCGGACTCATTTGCCTGCCGATGACCGCAGACAAAATAGACAGCCTGGAACTGCCTCCAATGGTGGATATCAATACCTCTCCCTACGGGACCGGTTTTACCATATCCATCGAAGCTCGATGCGGCGTCACCACTGGGATCTCGGCTGCCGACCGGGCTACTACGATATTAACCGCTGTAGCTACCGATGCCAAACCCCAGGATCTGGTAAGGCCGGGCCATATTTTCCCCCTCCGTGCCAGGGATGGAGGCGTGATGGTAAGGGCCGGCCAGACGGAGGGTTCCGTTGATATGGCGCGCCTGGCCGGTTTGAAGCCTGCCGGTGTTATCTGTGAAGTTATGGATGAAGACGGAACCATGGCCAGAATGCCGGCGCTGGAAAAATTCAGTGAAAAACACGGGATTGGTATTTGCACCGTCGCGGATTTAATTGAATATCGGATGCGTACGGAATCATTTGTGCGCCGCTCAGCAGAAACTATAATTCCGACTTCGACTGCCGGTGATTTTAAAGCCATTGTCTATGAGAACGATGTGGACAGCCTGCTGCACATCGCTATGGTCAAAGGCGTTGTCGAACCGGAAAAGCCCATTCTGGTACGCGTCCATTCTGAGTGCCTGACCGGTGATATCTTTGGATCCATGCGTTGTGATTGCGGACAGCAGCTTCATAAGGCTATGTCTATAATGGAAGAGGAGGGCAGCGGGGTACTGCTGTATATCCGACAGGAAGGCCGCGGCATTGGTCTGGTCAACAAAATCAAAGCCTATGCGTTGCAGGACGAAGGTTTTGATACCGTTGAAGCCAATGAGGAACTGGGTTTTGGACCGGATATGCGAAACTACGGCATTGGGGCGCAAATCCTGGTAGATCTAGGGGTCAGGAAAATGAGACTTCTGACGAACAATCCCAAAAAAATGGTGGGCCTTGACGGATACGGCCTGAGTATTATTGAACAGGTTCCTATCGAAGTCGCCCCCAATGAATTCAACAGGTGTTATCTGGAATGCAAAAAAGTAAAAATGGGGCACATGTTGAATGTGGATGCTATCCCCTAAAATGAACTAAATGAACATAAAACACCGAAAGGAGCGTAAATGCCGAAATTGCATGAGGCGAAACTTATCGCTGAGGGTAAAAAATTTGCTCTGGTTGTCAGCCGTTTCAACGACTTTATTACCGAAAGGCTCTTGAGCGGTGCACTGGATGCGCTGATTCGAAGTGGTGCCGCAGATGAAGACCTTGAGGTAATCAAGGTCCCGGGAGCTTTTGAAATTCCGTTGGTGGCCAAGAAAATGGCAAATACTAAGCGTTTTGATGCTGTTATTTGCTTAGGTGCTGTTATAAGGGGTTCAACACCGCACTTTGATTACATCAGTGCCGAAGTATCCAAGGGTGTAGCCATGGCCGGCATGGAGTCTGAAATTCCGATTATTTTCGGCGTTATTACGACCGATACCATTGAACAGGCGATCGAACGTGCAGGCACCAAAGCAGGCAATAAGGGCTGGAGTGCGGCTATAACTGCCGTGGAGATGGCAAACTTGTTTGAATTGATTGATTGAAGCACCTATGGGCACTCGTCGTCAGGCACGAGAGCTTGCCATGCAAGCACTCTTTTACATGGATATGCAAAAGGATGCATCCGAAGAGATGCTGGAATACTTCTGTGGCTGCTTTTGCCCTGCGAAAAAGTCACAACCGTTCTTTATGAAATTGGTAACCGGTGTTTTAGGAACAAAAGGCCGGATCGATGCGCTGGTTGAGCAGTTTTCCCAAAATTGGAAAATAAGCCGTATGTCTTGTGTCGATCGCAATGTGATGCGCATAGCGATTTACGAAATGCTATGCTGTGATGATATTCCCCCGAAAGTATCCATCAACGAAGCTGTCGATATTGGAAAAAAGTTCGGTACACAAGAATCCGGGGCATTTATTAATGGAATTATGGACAGCATCCGAGAGGCACTGGAAAAAGAGGGTACCCTCAAAAAAAATGACGATACACGAAATGATGCGGTTTAATAAACTTGAAGCTGATAGTTGCCGGTTGCAGGTAACTGGTTGTCCGGAACAAGACCCTGCGTTGCAAAAAGCGGAGGTCTTCAGAGCCCCCGACGACGGGATCACCACTTCGTTAAGACAAAGCGTCAAGGGTGAAGTTGTAGTCGTTACTGACATCTGAAGGAGGATGGTTTGATCATTAAAACACTGGCTGTCGGACCCATACAGGCAAATTGTTATATTCTGGGCTGCGAAGAGACATTGGAGGCGGCGGTTATAGACCCCGGAGATGAAGCCGATCGAATTTTACACGCACTGGCGGAGTCAAGTTTGACTGTCAAGCTTATTATTAACACCCATG
>JAJRVC010000288.1 GCA_024277475.1 Deltaproteobacteria bacterium | reverse complement strand
GCGGTGGCCTCCTGGATTTGGTTAGGATTACTTCATTAATTCTCCTTAAACCACAATTCATGGGGCTCCGCAAGTATTTTCTTTTAAAATACTTCAGTTTTTATGCAACTGGAGGGTAAAGCTCGATGATCATCCAGCAAATCCGGGCAACCAAGAATCTGAGTCAGAGTCTAAGCCCGCTTTCAGATATTTGCCGCACCGTTCAGAAATCCTTCCCTGGTTTAAAAGCACCCGGCAAAACGTATGAATTTTCGCTGTCAATTCCCTGTAATAGTACGATTTAGATCATATTTTCAGGCAGCCATGTACAGATGGCTGGGAAAATCATCAGAATAATGATCGTGATCAAGTCGAAAACAACAAATGGTATTATCCCTATAAACAATTCGTTAACAGGCAGCTCCTCGTCAGTAGCTGCCAGAACGGCAAACAGGTTTATTCCCACAGGCGGAGTGACTACGGCAATCTCCAATAATTTCACGATGATGACTGCAAACCAGATTGGATTAATCCCCATCGTGTCAACAACAGGGTAAAGCGCCGGGATGGTAATGATAAGTATGGACATGGTGTCCATGAACATGCCTAAGATTAGGAATAGCAGAATCACCAGAGCAATGAATTGGAATATTCCGAGTCCCAGGTGGTTGATTAGGTTTACAAGTTCGGAGACGAAGCCAACCGCTGTTAAGTATCGGCTGAACAGAAGTCCACCGATCACGATCAGCGCCAATACAGAGGTTATTTTAATGGTTTGCGTGAGACAATTCCACAGACCGGCCAAACTCATTCGCCTTTGAACCATGACGATGACGATTGCTCCAATAGCGCCGACCCCCCCGGCCGCGGATGGAGCGGTCAGGCCGGTGTATATGCCGCCCACAACGATTCCCGATAATAAAAGAACAGGCCAAACGCGTCGCATCCCCATCAGCTTTTCCCGAAGGCTGTATTTCTGGCCCTTTCCCGGGGCCCAGTCTTTAAAGATGCGAACGCAGACAACAATACCGGCCATATAGACCAGTGTTGTAAGTATACCGGGAAGCAGACCGGCCATCAACAGTTTGCCGATAGATTCTTCAGTCAAAATCGCGTAAATGACAAAGGTAATTGAAGGGGGAATCAGAGCTGCCAATGTGCCTGAACAAGCGATAGCCGCTGCACCAACTCCCCGTTTATACCCGAGACGAAGCATTTCAGGATAAGCAATCCGGGTGAACACCGTAGCATTGACAATGGTAGATCCGGACACGGCACCGAATGCCGCCGATGCCGCCACGGTGACCATCAGCAATCCACCACGAAATCGGGACAGCCAGCGGTTCATGGCATTATATAAATCGGTCATTATTCCGGCCTCCGAGGCGACCAGCCCCATGAGAATGAACATAGGAACAATGACCAGCGAATACGAACTGGCCAATGCGTACGGGAGGGTTTTAAGGGTAATGAGGGCCAGTTTAGGGCTGGCGAATATCGCCAATCCCAAAAAAGCTACAGCCCCCAGGGAAATACCGATGGGCACCCCCACGGCCGACAAGGCTACCATACCAAACATTCCTAATGCGCCATGAACAATAGGTTCGGCATTCATGCCTGATCCTTTCCCGCACAAGATAAAGCCGCAAACGATACAAGTATTAGCCGCCGGAAAGCTTCAATGGCAGCAACGATCAAGCCGAACAGTGCGGCTGTCTTTACCAGATAAATTGGAAACGGTAACAATCCGATAGCCATCTCATGGATCTTCCAGCTTTTAGCTGTAAGCGGCCACATCTGCTTTACCATCAGCCCTAAAAATGCAGTTGTCAAAAGCAAAGCGAATACGTTACAAATCAGTTGTAAACGCCTGTTCATCAGATTGACCAATATATCAACTTTTATATGACTGCCCTCTCTGGTTACAATTGCCAGGCCAAGAAACACCATCAACACCAACCCGGCCTCGGACAATTCAAATGCGCCGGGTATGGCTTGAGAGAACACCCGCGTTGTCAAGACATCAATCGTGCCGATGACTGCCACGATAAGAGCTACGATGGCAGCAATCGAAATAGTGACTGTTGTGACAAACAAAAGCATTTTATCAAACGCTTTTATGATGACTCGCATATTATACCTTTGTTCCATTTAGGTTCTATCAAAATCAACCCCTTTTTCCATGCTTGCATTAAGAGTTAATTTGCCGCTTCAAGTCTGGCAATTTCGGCTTTTAAAAATTCGGCATATTTTTTTGCTGCTGCTTTATAGTCCCCGCCGACGGCGGCGACTTCAGTCTCGACCAACCCGATTGGGTTCGAAATCGCCTTAACCAGTTTGCCCTGGTCTTCAAAGTGAACCAGTTCTGCACCAGCTTTTTGCATAGCACCGAGCAATTTTTTATCGAGACCCTCAACCATACTGTCTGACATTGCTTCAGCCTCGGCAACGATCTGGTTGAAAAGATCCCTCAAGTTTTGTGGCCAACTGTTCCACAGATCCAGGTTCATATAGGTCACATAACACCCATCAGCGCCAAAATTGATATCACTGACGTATTTGGCAGTTTCGTAAAGTTTGTATGCGTACATCCCTGCCCAAGGCAAAAATACTGCATCCACACTTCCTCTCTGCAGACCTTCGTAGGCTTCATTGACGGTCATGTTTACAGGAACCGCACCCAGGATTTTAAACATTTTCGGACTGGTTTTTCCAAATGTCCTTACCCGCATCCCCTTAAGGTCCTCTATCTTCTTAATCGGTTTGGTTGAAATGAGCCGGTAAGGCGGCAGACCCCTGAAATTAAATGGATGGAGATTATTCTTTTTCCAGTCCTCCTGCATTCTTGTCTGGGTTTTGGTGGCAGCCCGCATCAATCTTCCCGCCATGACGGCATCTTTCATAACAATAGGGACGCCGAAAAAGGCCTGCATCGGCAATCGAGCGAAATTGTAACCACTTGAAAAATTCCCAATCTCGATGGCCCCCTCGCCGACAAGGTCTATCATCTCGGTCGATTTTCCCAATGAACTCCCATGGTACATCGTAACCTTAACTCTACCGTCGGTGCGTTTGGTCAACTCTTCGGCGACAAAAATATCGGCCTTGGAAGTAGGTGTTGATTCAGGCACAAAGTTTGCGTAACGAAGTTTCATTTCAGGAAATTCCTCTGCCCCAAAACCACCTGGGACCATTGAAACCGAAAGAAAAGCTGCTGTCAATATCATTCCGATCATCATCATCATCATCATCTTATTCTTAATTAGACACCTCCTGCTATTAGTTTGATTAATAATTCTCACAACTCTTTATATCTTACGCTGTCATAAATATGAAGCGGTTACTATGATAAAAAATTTCTGTTTAAAACTTACTGCTGATTATTTGCCCGCGAATCTGGGCGGGCGCTTTTCTATAAATAAAGCGACACCTTCGCATGCATCCGCATCCGAGCGGAATCTGAGGAAACACTCGTTCAGTTCATCCAACATTTCCAGAGTGAATGCATTCCTGACCTCCGGACGATTAGGGGGTAATCGTCGTGATGCGATCTTCACTTTTATAATTGACCAGCGGTATCGGTTGTCGCCTTAAAACAATTAGCCATTGTTTGACTCATGGTTTTTTTGGATCAATTGCGACTTGTGAGTCATCCCTAATTTACGGTCTAAAAATCCCAAATTCACCAATTCCACCTTAGCCTTAAATCGCAGGTTATTGTGAATTTTATCCTCGATATCTCCGGCCAGTTCTCGAAGCGCTTTATGTGATAGATTACCAGCAAGCTCTACCCTAACAGGCAGAGGCGGTTGAACCACCGGCGGCGGGGCATCAAGTATAATCTTTATGTTTCCAGTCACCTTTGGGTGAAAGCTGATCACCACATCCTTTACAGCATGAGGGTAGACATTGACCCCCCTGACAAGTAGCATATCATCTGCTCGCCCCTTGACAATAAATCTGAAGTTAGGCTGTCCGCATTCGCAGGGTTCGGTGAAGACCTGAACGATATCCTTGTCTCGCCACCTGATGGCAGGTGCACACTCTTTTTCAAGTCCGGTCAGGACAATTTCGCCTTCGGCACCATCCTCGAATGGTATTACTTCAAGTGTTTCCGGATCGACCAACTCAAACAGGCAGTAGTCGTCAGCCAGGAAATGCATACCGGCATTGGCTTCGCATGACACTGAAGAGACGAAGACGGCATGAGTGGAACCGATGGTATCGTATATTCCAGCCCCACCGAATCCTTCCGACAAACGCTGCCTTACCTCAGGAATGCTTCCGCCCGGTTCACCTGAAACCATCATTCTTTTGAAACCCAAATCTTTAGCATCAATCCCGGCCTCTGCCGGCAGTTTTTTTAAAAGATATTCGGCGTAAGAAGGAGTACAGTTAAGCTGGACCGGAAAGACCTCCTGAGCGATCTGAGCAAATCGTTTGGCTCCCGTTAGAGCGCCGATGGGAACCGTGCAAGCTCCGATGTTATGAAGCATATCGACTACCGGGACTCCGGCAATCCACATACTCAAAACAAAGCCATGCATAACGACATCACCGGGTCGCGCGCCGATACGCCACATCATGCGGGCGCCGACTTCGTTGGCCACTTTGCGGTCTTTTTGGGTATATCCGGTAAACGTCGGCTTACCGGTTGTACCTGATGTTGAACTTACCCTTACCACCTTTTTCGGATCGCAAGTAATATGCATTCCTAATGGATGTCTCATCTTCTCTTTTGAATCTTCCTGACTGATCCTCTCTTCCTCTTTATCAAAGAAAGGATAATCACCATATTGTTCCCACGATTTAAACCTATAGGGATCGACTTTGGCTTTTTTAAACTTTTCCTTATAATAAGGTGACTCCTCATACACGCGAATCAATTGTTTCTTTAACTTATTGAACTGGAGCTTTCTCATTTCGTGTTGGGGCATCAGTTCAATTTTTGGATTCCAGAGATTAGGTTCCAAACTCATGTCGCCTCTCCATATTAGCAGTTGTGAACTTCGAAAAAATGTGGTTCTTCAGGTGTTCGATGGTTGCCAGCATGTGATCATGCACCAGTGATTCAAGACCGATCTGATCTCGATCTTTCATTAGTCTGTGTGCATTGCTGAGCAATGCGATCGCCTCTTCCGCGCTGATTGAATCAGCAAACAGGCTGGTGTTTATCCGGGTGCAGGTAAGTTTAAGATTGGTGAGTGTTTGTATTAAAATATGATTGTGGGAGGCTTCCCAGATGATCTCGTGAAAACGTCGATCAAAATATCTTTTGTCATGCCAAAGCATGCTGCCTTTCATCGTCTTGGCCTCGTTTACGATAGCCACTAAAGCATCTATTTGTTCATCTGTCCGTCTCTCCGCGGCTAATTTAGCTGCAACGACTTCCATATACAGCCTAACCTCAAAAGCTGCTGTTACTTCATTAATATCGATTTCGGTGACATAGGTTCCAAATCGCGGCACTACCTCCACCATGTGCATCTCCTCCAGCTTGCGTATGGCTTCACGGAAAGGCGTCCGGCTCACATTGAATTCTTTACAGAGATCTTTCTCGGAAATCATTTGGCCCGGTGGGTATTGACCAGAAACGATACGGTCCAAAACCGAATCAAAAAGGGTTTCAGAAAGGTGTTTTTTAAGCTTTTCCTTTGATTTCATTATTAAATCCTAATAATATGATACAATATATTTAATTAGTAGTTCTTCTGACATACATAAATTGGGATGTCAATAAAAAAATGATTTGAACCAAACCAACCACAAGCGTAAAATATCGGCATACTAGATACTCCGGCAAAATGAAGCCTCGGCATAGAAAGATGGCAGTAAACCTCCATGTTGCATAAATAACATGGCAAAGAATATCTAATAATCTGTAATTATACACGATATAATAGTGAAAGCACCATTTTGTGGATGTCTCCCCTGGTG
>JAJRVC010000287.1 GCA_024277475.1 Deltaproteobacteria bacterium | reverse complement strand
TAAGCCTGCCGGGAACCATATCCTTGGATGCCTCCCAGAACTTGCCAGATTTAGGGGTGCGATCTCTCAGCTCCTGTAATAATACTTCTTTTTTGTTATCCATTACGAAAAATTTTCCTTTCAAATTTGTTGTGTCTTCTTTTCTGGCTGAAATAGCGGGATAATTACTAAGCATTTATAGTGTGCCTTGGGGCAATAATAGTCCCGTGCAGGCTCCGATTTAGGCTGGCAACTGCCGTCCACACTTCCCACGATGACCCGTTTCAGGGGATCCCATTCATTCCATGAATTATGGTACCGAATATTTCGAATGTGTCTTTCTGCCAATCTTAGCCAAACGTCTTGGAAAAATCGCCCCTAATGTCAAAATTATCACTGAAATCCTTACAACGGAAGTGCCGGAGTCCGAATTAAGCAATGGCGAAGTAGATTCTATCGTCGGTGTTGAAAGCGGCGGGGTGACTTCTAAACGCTTGCATTGCCAATCCTAAATTTACAACAACTGAATGTTATCATTTTCGCAGTTGTTGGAATTCGACAGTTTACCTTGATACTGCCCAACGGCTCAGGTCGATAGTTTGGAGAAATCCGCAATCCTGCCGAACAAAGTGGCGATGAGCCCCAGTAACGCAAGCCGGTTGCGGCGCACGGCCATATCATCGGTCATTACCATGACTCCTTCAAAGAAAGCATCCACGGTATCTCGCAGAGACGCAATTTCAACAAGGGCCTGATCGAAGATATCTTTTTTTAAATTGTCGTCTACCTTCTTTTTAACCGCTTCGTAGGCAGCCAGAAGCGCCGGCTCGGATTCATGCTGGAACAATTTATGATCCACATCGGCCGCCTGGAAATCATCCGCCTTTTTGATAATGTTTACCACTCGCTTAAAAGCCACGGCCAGGGGCTCAAAATCCGGTTTGGCCTTAAGTTTCTCAAGGGCCACAGCCCTGCTCCATGTTTGCGGGATATTATTACAGGAAACACTGAGGACAGCTGCAATGGTATCCTTTGATGACCCGTCTTCAGCCAGCAGGCGGGCAATACGATTTTGCAGGAAGCTGTAAACATTCTCGGTCAAATCGATAATTTCCTGATCCTTTTTTCCTCCGAACTGCGCCACGCTTTTTTGAATCAGTTCTCGCAATGAAAATGAAAACCCCTTAGCTTTCATGATTTGGATGATCCCGATGCCCTGCCTTCGAAGGGCATAGGGATCGGATGCGCCGGTGGGTATGAGACCGGCGCTGAAACACCCGCAAATAGAATCAATTTTATCGGCAATGGAAAGTATTGCCCCCAGCGCTGTTTCCGGAAGGGGTGCTCCGGAATACACCGGCCGGTAATGTTCTTCGATAGCAGTGGCCACCATGGGCGGTTCACCTGATACGGTAGCATAGATTCTTCCCATAACCCCCTGCAGCTTCGGAAATTCACCCACCACCTGACTGACCAGGTCGGCCTTGCTCAACCTGGCGGCTCGTCTAACCTGCATTTTCAAATCAGCGGCTCTTGTGTCTGAGGCCGGTTTGTAATCAATCCGAGATGTCAGATATTCGGCAATCTTTGCCACTCTTTCAATTTTTTCATACATGCTTCCCAGTTTGGCCTGAAACAGGACCCCTTTTAATTTCTCCACCCGTTCATCATCGCTAACGTTCAGATCTCCCCGGTAGAAAAACTGCGCATCTGCCAGACGGGCCCGCAGCACCCTCTCATGCCCTTTTGCGGCCAGGGCCAAATCCCGCGCGGCGGTATTGTTTACCGCGATAAAACACGGCATCAGCTTGTTGTCTTTGTCGATTACGGCAAAGTATTTCTGGTGCTCCCGCATGGCGTTGATTAGGACCTCATCGGGCACTTCAAGAAAAGCCTCATCAAACTTGCCGCCAACAGGCACCGGGTATTCCACAAGATTATTGACGATGTCCACCAGTTCGTCATCCGGCAGAATACGGCCGCCAAGTTTTTGGGCAACCGCGGCGATCCCGCGCTCGAGCATTTTCCTGCGTTCCTCCATATCTGCCAGAACCCACGAAGAACGTAATTTTTCCAGGTAGTCATCGGCAATGTCCAGTTTAATCTTACCGGGGGCCATAAAACTGTGACCGTATGTATATCGGCCGCTTTTCAGGTTGCCGAGATGAAATGTGATAATCGTTTTCCCCAATAATGCTAAAATCGTATGTATCGGCCGGGCAAATTCGATCTCCAGATCAGCCCATCTCATTTTCTTGGGAAACGGAATGGACAAGATAACTTCCGGTAGAATTTCTTTCAACAGGGTTTGGGTTGCAAGCCCACGCTCCATTTTTTCGGCAGCCAGATAGGATCCCCTGGGAGTTTCTTTTACGGTCAATTTATTGACAGGCACATCGACTTTTTCGGCAAATTTTTGCGCGGCCACGGTCGGCTTGCCATTTTCATCAAAACCGATTCTTGCCGGGGGTCCGATCACCTCGCTTTTAATAGATTTCTGTTTACGGGCCACATTTTCAACTATGACAGCCAGCCGGCGCGGCGTACCGTAAATCCGGGCACTACCGTGTTCGATGCGAGTTTCTGTTAGCTTTTGCAGCAGCAAAGAAGACAGGGCATTTAATGCCGGCCGAATATAGCCGGCCGGGATCTCTTCAGCCCCGATCTCAAGTAATAGATTGTCCATAGTCACCTCAGTCGTGAGTTAGGTGTTGTATGTTGTGCGTTGTGCGTTACGGGTTACTAATTGCGAGTTACGGGCAAAAAGGGCATAGCGCATATAGAACAATTCGGAAGTCGGAATGCGGAAGTCGGAAAAAGGCAAAGCCCATGGAGCCAGGTGACAAGCTTATTGAAAAGTCTGTCTTCTAAACGCTATGTGCTCTACCCCATGCCCTCTGCCCTATGCTTCACCATTCCGCATTCCCACCAGGGCGTAGCGTAGGCGCAGGCCCCTATGGCTTCCGGCTCGGAGAGGCCGGAAGCTGAATTCCAATTTCTGTCATCTTTCATATGTCATCTGTTTTCAGTCATCTGTTTTCTGACCTCTGACCTCTGTCCTCTGTCCTCTGTCTTCTGTCTTCTGTCTTCTGGTATCAAGTTGCATGTTACGGGTTGCGCGTTGCGAGTCACGGGTCAGCGGTCCAGAACCCCTCGTATGTAACTTCATAAAATCTGATGCCATTTTCAAGAAGTATCTCACCGCAGAGCACGCGGAGATCGCAGAGACTGTTTCAAATTTTCTTTCTCGGCGTTCTCTGCGAACTCTGTGGTGAACTATTAGTTTCTTTTCCGATTTGACCGGCCGTTTTTTAACCGGTGGCTGAGCTGAACCTTTGAACCCAGAAACTCTGAACTTATGAACCTTGAACCTATGAACCCCGACCCCCTGAACCTTGAACCGTTCAACCTATGTTTTCTTTTTCAACAGTGGAAATCCCATTTCTTCCCGCTGTTTCAGATACCCTTCCGCACACCCCCTGGCAAGGTTTCGGATACGGCCAATGTAACCGGTACGCTCGGTAACGCTGATGGCACCCCGGGCATCCAGAAGATTAAACGCATGTGAGCATTTCAGGCAAAATTCATAAGCCGGAAGAATGAGCCCGGACTCGATTTGTTTTAATGACTCGGTTTCGTATTTGCTGAATAAATCAAATAAAACCGGCACATCTGCCTTTTCAAAATTGTAAGTAGACTGCTCGACCTCCTGCTGATGATGCACATCACCGTAACTGATCTCGTCGTTCCATTTCAGATCATAGACGCTGTCCACGCCCTGAAGGTACATGGAAATACGCTCCAGTCCATAGGTCAACTCCACGGGTATGGGATTCAGTTCAATGCTGCCGGCCATTTGAAAGTAGGTAAACTGGGTAATCTCCATACCATCCAGCCAGATCTCCCAGCCCAAACCTGAGGCACCGAGTGTCGGGGATTCCCAGTCATCCTCAACAAACCGGATGTCATGATCGAGAGGATCAATTCCCAGGGCCTTCAAGCTTTTTAAATACAGGTCTTGCGCATTGAAGGGCGACGGTTTCAAGATTACCTGATACTGGTAATAATGCTGCAAACGATTCGGATTATCACCATAGCGCCCGTCGGTAGGCCGTCTGGAAGGTTGAACATACGCAACATTCCAGGGTTCCGGACCCAGCGCTTTTAATGTGGTGGCGGGATGAAAAGTCCCTGCGCCGACCTCCAAATCATAGGGTTGCACCATCACACAGCCTTTACCGGCCCAGAATTTATGCAGCTGCAAAATTACATCTTGAAAGTTCATCTACTCGTTCCTTTTCTATGATTTTAATCCGCCTGACGGATTATTAACGTCTCGGAATTCATACAACCTACTGAAAACATAGAGGTTTTTTGGGGTTTCCGAATTTGCCCCGGAAATGGAATAATGGAATAATGGAATGGTGGAACGCTGGAATATTGGTTTTCAAAAAGGATATTAGCCATTTCAATTTTTAACGAAAATTTCGGCTCTTTAAAGCCTTCTTTGTCCTTAACCCTGAACGTTGAACCCTGAACTCTTGAACGGTTACTAATCAGTAAACCATGACACCCTTTGAATCAATTCCAACATCGAGGAGACGAGCCTCCCGGTGGGATGAAAGCAACTCTTGCCACAAAGGCCTCAATCTGTCAATATTTTCGGATTCCCCTATAGCCCACAGGCACCCTCCCCCTCCGGCCCCCGTAAAGCGGGCACCGCAATCGTTTTGCAGCGAAATATCCGCCAGGCGCTGCCCGACTTTATCCAACACGTCCGGGGTCATTTTTCTTCGAATACCCGTTTCCCGATTCATGTGGACAGCGGCCTGTTGATAGTTTTGTCCGGCCAGAGCCTTTGAGAATTGGCGTGTACACGCGATAACATCCGCCCACAGATCTCGATTTTTACCGCAGAGAAACTGTTTCACCCATCTACCGTTGATGTCTTTGGACTCATGGGGTTTCCCACAATAGGCCAGAAGGAGATGCCCCGCCAGTTCGTGGTGGAATTTTTTCCCGACCACTATTTTTCGCCGAAACACGGATCGATCGGGATCAGTCTGCCAGTACCAGGCGTTCACGCCGCCATAGGCGGCGGCAAGCTGATCCTGAAAGCCGCAGGCAACGCCGGCGGTGGATTGCTCAAGCTGATAGGAAAGCAGCGCGACCCCGCGCCGGTTCAACGTGCTGTCTGATTCCGTTTGCCCCTTTAATTTCAAAAATGCAGCAACCAGTGCCACTGCTGCCGCAGATGAGCCTCCCAGCGCACTGCGCGGCGGAGATTGAGATTCAATATCAATATGGATCCCCTCCGCGTTGAAAAAGGCTGCCGTAGCAAACATCAGCCCCATTGGCTGATCAAAAGGAGCGGCGTCCGCAGGGAAATGTGCATCTTTAAAGCCCCTGGAAGAGATTTTAATCCGTCCTGTGGAATAAGGCAACAGACGAACCCGTGTTCTAAGCTCCAAAGCGATATTAAACGTGCAGGGGGACAGGTGTCGCAGAGGATAATAAAATGTCGGGATATCCAGCGTTCCTCCCATGTCGATCCGGCAGGGAGCAGAGGCTTCAATGGGTCCGGATTCAAGTAATTTTCTGATTTTTTTATCCATAATATCGTGACACTCTATCTTTATTGATTAAGGCAAAAGCGAACCGCAGAATATCGAATGGATTCGATTTTTATTTTTTTAGACAGGATTTATGGGATTTTTTTCGCCTGCGGCGAGACGCCCTTCGGCCGAAGGCTGCTCTATCCTGATAATCCTGTTGATCCTGTCCAATTTATTACTAAAAATAAGAATCCATTCCTTTGTCACTCGTTATTCGTTATTCAACAGCGTTTCTAATTTGACGCAGGAATTTCAGGCTGCGGGGTTGTTTACCCAGATGATAGCATACAAATTCTTCTAAAAATTCCGTGCCTTCTTTTAGCGCAGGTTGGGAAAATTTAATCCGGTTCGCTTTTGCCAGGTCACCGCTTTCAACCCACAGAAGTTGCTTAACCGTCCCTTTGCCAAGCAGCAGCGGGCGGGAGGTAGAACCGGTTCGGCAGTTTTTGCATAAAATCCCGCCCCTTTGTGAGTCTATGACAATTTTGTCCTGTTTGATATTCTCCAGTTCCTTCCGGCACACGCTGCAGCCGTCTAAATTGGGGCGATGCCCGGAGAGAGCCAGAAACCTCATTTGAAATAAAATATTCAAAACGGCTGCCTCTGTCCGCCCGCTGTCCAGTTCGGCTAAAACATGCTCAAAAAGATGATAAAGCGAAATCTGTTTGAAATTTTCTTCTATCCAATTGTAAATCAGCTCAGCCCAGTAGCTGGCGTAAGCAGTTTTCCTGAAATCGTCTCGTATGGCGCTGAACGGCTGCTTTAAAACCGCCTCCTGCAGCACGGCCAATCCTTTGCCACGACCTGTTCCAGCCACTATCTCCAGCACCGAAAAAAGTTCCAAAATACCGGCAAAACGTCGGGTGCTCTTTTTGGCGGACTTGGCAATCAGGGACAGTTTGCCTCTTTTGAGCGTAAAGAAGGTAATGATGACATCAAAATCCCCATAATCCATCCGTCGGAGCAAAATCGCAGGTGAGGAAAAAACCGGCATGTGCTTAAATTCCAAGCAGCGTGGTGGCGATCATAAAATAAAAGGATACACTAATGATGTCGATGGCGGTGGTCACAAAGGGACCCGTCGCCACGGCAGGATCGATATTGATCCTGGCAAATCCCATCGGTACCAATGAGCCGACAAGGGCGGCTACGGACATGGAGCATACGACCGCCAGGGCAACCGACACGGCAAGCGCCCCTATGCTGTATCGAAACTGAGCCACACTGCCGATAAGAGCCCCATAAACCAAACCCAGGATAACACCTATGGAAAGTTCCTTGAAAACCACGGACCAGATGTCTCTGACGTTGAGACGGCCGGTAGCCAGTCCCCGGACCACAATCGTGGAGGACTGGGTGCCGATGTTGCCTCCCATACCCATGATCACCGGTATAAAAGCGGCCAGGTAAGCATATTTTAAAATACTGCTCTCAAATTTTCCGATGATAAAAAAGGCAACAATACCGCCTATACAGCTTGCAAACAGCCACGGCAGACGAATCCTCGTACTTTTAAGAATGGACTTTGTTTCGACAAATTCTTCACCCGCACCGGCCATCTTCAATATATCTTCCGTGGCTTCCTTTCTGAGAATATCGATGACATCATCCACCGTAACAACACCCACCAGCCGGTTTGAGTCATCAACCACAGGAACTGCCAGAATATCGTAGCGTGCAACAATTCTGGCAACTTCTTCCTGATCCATGTCGGTCTGGACGGAAAAGACATCCGTGCTCATAAATTCCTTAAGTGGTGTCTCGGGGGGAACCACAACGAGCTGGCGCAAAGAGCTGACGCCAACCAGTTTGCCGTATTCATCAACTACGTAAAGATAAAAAGCCATCTCTACATCTGAATATTCTTTTTGAAGCGATTCGATGGCTTCTCTGGCAGTGACATCCTCTTTCAAAGCGATGAAATCGGGAACCATAATACCGCCGGCGGTATCATCATCGTATCGAAGAAGATCTTCAACTTCTTCGGATTCGGCCGTTTTCATTTTGTCCAGGATATCCTGGGACCGATCCTCCGGCAGACGTCCGATGATGTCCGCAACATCATCAGCAGGCATGATTTCCAGAATCTCGGTGATAGCCTCAATTGGCATATCCTCGATAAGATCCTGGAAGATGTCCTCCTCAAGCTCGCTGAACAGAATCCCTTTTTGTTCGACATCGCTGATCATGTCAAACAGCTTGCGCTGCTGGTCGAGGGGTAATGAACGGAACAATACCGACAGGTCGGCCCCGTGGGTCTTGTTCACAATCTTGACAAGATGGCTTGTCGCTTTTCGGCGCAAAAGCCTTTTGACACTGTCAACCAGTATTTTGTGGCTGTCTATCGCCATAACTGTTGTCTGCCTCTTCTAACCTATGTTGAGCGGTTCAGGGTTCAACGTTCAAAGTTGAAAAACCCCCAACAACTCATATGAACGGGCAACGCCCGTTGTGAGTTGCCTGTTGTAAAGAATGTAAATATCTGCAAAATTTAATTGATGGTAAAGGATCGTTCGTATGAAACTACGCCAAAATGGCACGGTTTTCTTGATAAATAAACTGGGCACTTCGACGGTCGGGCCTGGATTAAACAGCAAACAGATTGAACATCGAACATCGAACGTCCAACATCGAACGTCGAATATTGATGACGCTACGCTTTATCTAATTTTAATACTCCAGCCCGTAGGCTTCTATCCCGTATGCATACAGGCCGGAGGCGCAAGCGCTTGCGTCGGGTGTTGCTCAGTTCTTTTAATAAAATCGACAGAATTCATTATTCGATGTTGGACGTTCAATGTTCGATGTTCGTCAGTTTCTTTTCCGAATCAAGGTAGAACGGTCAGTTACCCAGCCGCCCCCTCACAGATCCCGGCGTGCGGTACTACCGCACCGGGCTCTTCGAATCTGTTCCCTTACGCACTGACAGGCGTTATACAAAGAG
>JAJRVC010000286.1 GCA_024277475.1 Deltaproteobacteria bacterium | reverse complement strand
GTCAAAATTCTCAAATTTTGATCTAATAACCTATTGAAATTATTAAGTGTGAAATTTTATTTTTGTGCTTTTTGTGCCTTTTTGCGGCTACATCAGTATTCAATATACATTTTTCTATAAACAAACTGTTTTATGCGGACTTGAGAAGCAGGATGTCTAAGAAACAACCCACAATCGTTGCCCTGATCCCGGCGCGCTCAGGCTCCAAGCGGGTGCCGGATAAAAACATCCGCCCGCTGGCCGGCCATCCATTGATCGCCTATACCATTGCAGCTGCCAAACAGAGCGAAATCTTCACCGATGTGATCGTGTCGACGGATTCAAAAGAGTATGCCGACATCGCCACCTATTATGGTGCTGAAATGCCCTTTCTTCGGCCCGCTGAAATTGCCGGCGATCACTCTCCTGACATTGAATGGCTGGCATCCGCACTGAAACATCTGCAGGATGAAGGCCGCGAATATGACTGTTTCAGCATCCTGCGACCGACCAGCCCGTTTCGTCTGCCGGGAACCATCCGGCAGGCCTGGCGGACATTTTTAGCCGAAACGGGGGTAGATTCGCTTCGGGCGGTGGAAAAATGCACCCAGCATCCCGGAAAAATGTGGGTGGTGCGGGGCAGGCGCATGACGCCGCTGCTGCCGCTGGGTCCCGCGGAACAACCCTGGCACAGCAGCCAGTATCCCTCGCTACCGGAAATATACGTACAAAATGCGAGTCTGGAAATCGCATGGTCACGGGTTGTTTTCGAGGATCACACCATCGCCGGTAACGTGGTCATGCCGTTTTTCACCGAAGCATATGAAGGCTTTGACGTAAACAATCCCTACGACTGGCAGCTTGCCGAACAACTGGTTAAAAATGGTGAGGCAAGGCTGCCGGCTGTACCTCAACCCCCTAACTTATAACGAAGGTATTCTTTCGATTTTAAAAACAAAGGAGCGAAGCGACATCCATAAATATTCAGTTTTCAATTCCTGCTTGCCCGGGTTGGGATATTGCAGCGAGCAACCCTGAACGTTAAACTCTGAACCTGTGAACCTGTGAACGTATACAAAAAAGGAGTTCCAGCTATAATGATCGAAATCAAACTCATCCCGCAAAAAGAATTTGAACGCATCCACAGCGCTGATCTGGACAGACACCATAAACTTGAACTGCTCGGCGATATGTGCCGTGCCAACGCGCTGGCCACCGTCAAACGCGCCGGCTCGGGACATCTGGGCTCCAGTTTCAGCTGCCTGGATATTGTAACGTTTCTTTATTATGCCCATATGAATACCGTTGAGCTGGGGGTGAGTCATCAAAACCGCGACATCTATTTTTCCTCCAAGGGTCATGACGCTCCCGGCCATTACGCCGTGCTGTATTCTTTGGGGATCATCTCGCAGCAGCAATTTATCAACCTGCGGCGTCTCGGCGGCACCCACGGCCACCCGGATGTTCATATTCCCGGAATCGAAGCCAATTCGGGGTCTCTGGGCATGGGGATATCCAAGGCCAAGGGAATGGCCATTGCAAAGCGGATGAACGGATGGTCGGGACGCGTGTTTGTCATGACCGGAGACGGCGAACTGCAGGAAGGACAGATCTGGGAGTCCCTGCAAACTGCGGCTTACCAGAAAATAACAAATCTGCAGGTAATTGTGGATTTCAATAAAATCCAATCCGACAAGTCTGTGGATAATATTATTTCCCTGGGTGATCTGGAAAGAAAATTTACCGCCTTCGGCTGGAATGTTCAGCGCTGCGACGGTCACAATTTTGCCGATCTGGAAAACAATTTTACCCGCTTCGATCGGATCGAGGACAAGCCCAAGGTGTTGATCGCCGATACCGTAAAAGGTTGTGGCGTTTCGTTTATGGAAGGTCACCGCGTGCTCGAGGAAAAAGACAGCCTTTACCAGTGGCATGCCGGTGCGCCGGACGATGATGCCTTCGAAGCGGGTTACATGGAACTTGCCGAACGTATCAACGCGCGGATAGGTGAATACGGCCTGGCACCGTTGGCATTCGAAGTGCTGGAAACCAGGGAAAAAAAACGGGTGCACCTCAAAGATACCGCCGAGAAGGTGGTCACTGCATTCGGCGAAGCCCTGGTCGAAGTGGGCTCGAAAAGAAAGGACATGGTGGTGCTGGATGCCGATCTTTCCGCTGACTGCGGCCTGCGGACCTTTGAAAATTCATTCCCGCAACGCTTCATTGAAAACGGTATTGCCGAGCAGGACATGGTGTCCATGGCAGGCGGACTCGCCTTGCAGGGGCTGCTGCCGATCGTTAATTCCTTTGGCGTTTTTTTAGCTTCCCGTGCCAATGAACAGATTTACAACAATGCCACCGAAGACACCCGAATTATCTATGTCTGCCATTATGCCGGCCTTATTCCGGCCGGTCCGGGAAAATCCCACCAGAGCCTGCGCGACATCTCGCTTTGTGGTGCGCTGCCGAACCTCGTTATCCTGGAGCCGTGCAATAGTATCGAGACAAAATGGGCTTTAGACTGGTGTGTAAATTCTGCCGAGCAAAGCTGCATGCTGCGACTGGTCATCTCCCCTTCCCCGCGCGTTATTGCGCTGCCGCAGGAGTATCGCTTTACCCCCGGGAAGGGCACTGTGCTAAACGAGGGTACCGATGCTGTTTTATTCGCTTACGGCCCGGTGATGCTCAATGAAGCGCTTAAGGCCGCCGAATTGTTGCAAGAAGAAGGTTTCACGCTGAAAGTTGTCAACCTGCCCTGGTTAAACAGGCTTGACTGCAACTGGCTCGCGGAGGTCGTCGCTGACTGCAATTTCCTTTTCTCTCTGGACAATCATTCCCCCTATGGGGGGCTGGGCGACCTTTTGCTCAACAGCCTGATGGCCTCCCCTGCATTGCGGCAAAAACAACTTGAAAAATTTGCCGTCGATGATTTCCCGGCCTGCGGGACGCCACCGGAAGCACTGCAGTACCATAAATTAGACGGCCAAAGCCTGGCAACGCGTATTTCAAAAACCATAGCCGATAAATAGAAACGAGATAGGCTTAAAAAACCTTTTTAATTCTAAAACACTAAATCAAAGCAGCCTGGACAATTTAACGACCTTCTTTTCCGTCGAACCCGCCCCCCCCTGCCTTCATTTTGTCAAGAAAGGATTCCAAACACAAAAAGAATTGAAATTCAATTTGAAATAAAAGCATCTATTCATTGCCAATTACTTGACACTAATTTATTCTTTAGGATATTAATATCAGGTTATAGATATAATAACTTGACAATCTCGCAAAAAGTCAAAATTCTCGAATTTTGATCTTATAATATATTGAAATTATTAAGTATAAAATTTTATTTTTATGTTTTTTGTGCCTTTTTGCGGCTACATCATAACGAAGATTATAGAAAACTCGCAAGATAAGTCCAGATAATGCATAATACCAATAAGTTGTTGTTAATCCCTGTAGAAAATCAGGTACGCGAACTGGATCCCAAACTGCTGCTGGCCTGTATCGCCGCCCGGCAGGGCTTCGCCTCGGTAATCGGGTCGCGGCGGGAGATGGAATTTTGTATTGATTCCTTTCCGAAGAGCATCTATCTGTCCAAAAGCATGACGATCCGCAGCCTTCTATTTTTTCTGATAGCCCATAAATTCAGCCATGAAATCGTCACCTGGGATGAAGAAGCGCTGGTTCACCTGCCGCCGGAGACCTATTTCTCACGCCGACTGCATCCCAGGGCAATCCGCCACGTTTCACACTTATTTGCCTGGGGTCCGAACAATGTCGATCTGTGGAAACAATACCCTCATCTGCCGCAAAATCTGCCGATCCACAGCGTCGGCAACCCCCGCACAGACATGCTGCGCCCGGAAATGAAACCGTTTTATGAAGACGAAGTGCGGGCCCTGCGCGACCGATACGGCAAATTTATCCTGATCAATACCAATTTCAACCACGTCAATGCCTTCGGGCCGGACATGAACTTGTTCCAACCGGTGAAAGAGCCGGGTGAAACCGCCCGGTTCGGCCGTGCTGCCCGGGGTATGAGCCGCGAATACGCCGAAGGGCTGTGGAATCACAAACAGGCCGTGTTTAAGGATTTTCAGCAGTTGATCCCTAAACTTGACCAGATATTTCCGGATGTCAACATTATCATTCGCCCCCATCCGACCGAACGCCATGACGTCTACCATGAGATCGCCGCCCATTGTTCACGCGTGCACGTAACCAACGAGGGCAACGTCGTACCCTGGTTAATGGCCACCGTGGTGGTTTTGCACAATGGCTGCACCACGGGCCTGGAGGCCTATGTTTTGGGAGTGCCGGCGATCAGCTATCGGGCACCGGTCAATGAAGATTTTGATAACGGCTTTTACCGGCTGCCCAATGCGGTCAGCCATCAGTGTTTTGATTTTGACCAGCTGCAGGACATGCTGCAGCGAATTCTTACCGGCCGGCTGGGAGCGGCTGACGGAAATGAGCGCCAGGCCGTGCTTGAACACCATATGGCAGCCTTAGACGGCCCGTTGGCCTGTGAGCGGATGGTTGAGGTCCTGAAAAATATATCTGAAATTGCGGACTGCGCGGATAATGATTCCCTTTTAAAGCAGCTGGAACGCTGGGCGCTGGGCAAGGGTTTGCGGCTGGTTAGAGGGGTTAAATCCAGCCTGCCCGGCTCGCACAACAAGCCGGAATTTCAACGCCACCGCTATCCGGGTATCGCCATAGAAGAAGTCAAAACCAAAATATCCCGGTTTCAGCGGCTTTTGGGCGACGACCGGCAACTGGAAATTGTACAGTTGTCTGATGTGATGTTTCGGATTAACTGATAACTGAGTTGAGCCGTTCAGGGTTCAGGGTTGTGACCCGGCGCCGGCCTGAAAAACGGCCAGTCTGATCGAAAAAGAAACTGATGAACATCGAACGTCCAACATCGAACGTCGAATGAATGTATTCTGTCTGTTTTAAAAAGATTTCGCGACCTGTCGGGTCGTAGCCGAAGGCGAAGCCTGAAGCGATTCCACCCTTCGAAATTTTGCGGTTCGCTTTCTGTTCAAGCCAGGCCATCGATACGGCGGATTTGAGCGAAATTGTGACATCAACCAGCGGTTGTAACCTTTGAACCCCCGGCCCAGACCTGGCCTGTCAAGATGTGGTGCTGGAAGACGAAGTTAATAGAAAGTTAAAATAACTTAATATCCACCTCCCGTCGCGCCAGGGCGGGCTTGAACTCTGAACCCAGAACCCATCGATCTAAATGAACACCAACCGACAAAAAATACCGCTGCTCATCCCGGTGGAAAACCAGGTCCGTGAGCTCGACCCCAAATTGCTGCTCGCCTGCATTGCAGCCGGGAAAGGCTTTACATCGGTAATCGGATCGCACCGGGAGATTGATTTGCGGATCACTTCCTTTCCCAGAAGCATCTACCTGTCAAAAAGCATGACCGCAAGCAACCTGCGCATGTTTGATATCATGCGCAAAACCGGCCATGAAATCGTAACCTGGGATGAAGAGGCGCTTGTGCACCTGCCTCCGGACACTTACTATTCCCGCAGGCTGTCACCGGTTGCAATTCAATACATCTCTCATTTGTTTGCCTGGGGCGAGGACAATGCCGAGTTGTGGCGCCGGTATCCCGCACTGCCGGCAGAAGTGCCGATTCATATCACCGGAAATCCCAGAAGCGACATGTTAAGGCCCGAGTTGCTGCCATTCTACGATCGACAAGCAGAAAAACTGAGACAGGCCCATGGTAATTTTATCCTCGTTAATACCAATTTTAACCATGTCAATGCCTTTTTCCCGGCCCAGAATCTGTTTCAACCACTGAAAAAACCCGGTGAAAAACAGCGATTCGGCAAGGCCGCTGTGGGAATGAACCGCAAATATGCCGAGGGACTGCGGGATCACAAACTCGGCCTCTTTAAAGCCTTCCAGCAGATGATCCCCCGGCTGGAAAAGGCGTTTCCGGCTTATTCGGTGGTTGTGCGGCCGCATCCGACCGAACACCAGCAGGTCTACCGAAAAATCGCCGCCCGGTGCAGCCGGGTGTGCGTTACCAACGAAGGCAACGTCGTCCCCTGGCTGATGGCTGCAGCAGCGCTAATTCACAACGGTTGTACCACGGGCCTGGAAGCCTATATCATGCAGGTGCCGGCCTTATCGTACCGGGCCCAAATCGATGAAGACTACGATCTCGGCTTTTACAGGCTTCCGAACCTGATCAGCCACCAGTGCTTTGACTTTGAGCAGTTGCGCGATACCCTAAACAGAATTTTAAACCAAGAACCGGCGGCCGCCGATGAAGATAAGCGCGAGGTCCTGGTCGATGGCTACCTGACTGCCCGGGATGGACCGCTGGCGTGTGAACGGATAGTCGGCGTACTTGAAGAAATAGTCGCCGGGCAGGGGATGCGACCGGCTCCCTCACTGAAAAATCAAATTGCCGGACGATCACTGGCGCAAGGCCGCCGGATAGGGGTAAACCTCAGGAAATATATTTCGCGCAAACATGCACCGCCGGAGTTTCACCACCACCGCTACCCCGGTATCTCCATTGAAGAGCTGAAAAGACGAATCTTGCATTTTCAAAAGATACTCGGCGATAATACGCCCATTGCGGTAACCCGGATATTTAAACATGTATTTCGGATCAGTGCGGCCTAGATTTCAACGTAAGTACACTATTTCATAAATACGATAACATATAAAAGAACTCACCGCAGAGAACGCAGAGGAACAAAATACTTTGGCCGTTTCCAGCGGAGCTGGCATCTATTTTTTTAGCCTTTCTCTGCGCTCTCAGCGAGCTCTGCGGTTAATTGGAAAACGTAACCTCGATGAAACAGGCTCCGCATTTCACGAGGCAGGCAGAGAAAGGATAGAAAAATAAATGAAAATTCTAATCTTAGGGCTAGGGAAATCGGGCACCACCGCGATGGTGTACAAGGTGGCCGGTGGACTTCCAAATTGCCACGCTTTTTCCGGCGGCCAACCCGGAAAACACATCGGCAACTATGAAAACGCGGTATACAAACACACTTATGAAGAGCGCAAAGGCAAGAGCTTCGATCTGTACAAAGAGCATTTAAAAAAAGAATCGTATGACCGCAAGATCTGGATGGCCAGAGATCCCCGTGATGCCGCAGTCAGCCGCATGCTGTACCGCTGGCACAAGGGGTACAAAGGCAGGAAAAAGCAGTATGAAGCCCATCTCGAGCGGATCTTGAAAAAAGAAAAAGACCCGACCTCAATTTCTTTTGCGGAGCTGTGCCGTTACAGCGGACACAACAGCTGGCCCCGCTCAAATGAGGATGTGGTTGCCGAAGAGCGCGTTCGTTACGATCGGATGCATGCTTTTGTCAAAGAACTGGGAAATGATTGGTTTCTATTTAAATATGAAGACATGATTTCCGGAATTTTTGAGTCACTCAACAAATACCTGGGCTTTGCAATCAAAGCGGATGGAGAAGTTCCCGTATCAACGGGCAAGGCCAAAGTCGTGCGCAAAAAAGCCTCCGGTGACTGGCGCCAATGGCTTACCGAACAGGACATCGAGCTGTTCAAACCCGCCTACAGGAACTACATGGAGCTGATCGGCTATGATCTTGATGACTGGACGCTCGACGATAATCCGGTGATTGAACCCGAGTACTCATCGGTCTACATCCAGAATCTTTCCAGCAAGGCCGCCCGCAACATCATCCTGCGTTTTGTAGATTCCATTGTCCAGCGCCTGGCAAAATAGCATCCGGTTTCCGATGGGAAAAAAGAAAAATACCTCTGTGTCCTCTGTGACTCCGTGGTGAAAAAATATTACTACTAATACGTCACTGTAATTACGAATAGGAGCACTTAGTGGCAATGTTCCAACAACTGAATTTTGTACAATTTGTGGCAAAAAATTATCGAGAAAATGTTATCCTTACTATGATATCTGATATAATAACAGACAATTAGCCGTCATTTACCATGTTGTTTATGCAACTATGGGGTACAACCGGCTCGTCCGGGGTGGGCAATGAAATATTATTTGATCTCAGATTCTCATTCTCGCGCATTCTCTTATAATAGTGCCTTTATCCCTTTATTTATCGGCCGCGGTGATACAACCCTTTTTTTGACGGATGATTTATTTCGCAGCACGGCGAAAAAGATTATCAGCATAGTTACCCTTTTAAAAGACAATGTGCCGATTATCTTTGCATTCAATGAAACAAACCTAAGACTTCACTTAAATGATGCTTACAAAACATGGGATGAGGGCGATGCGGTAATTGAAAAAATAGTAGGCCGTCAATTAAAATTATTTGAGCTATTCTGTAAATCAGGCAGAAAAGTGTATATTATCACCGCCTTTCCAAGAGAGGATGCGGCCTATACCCGACTGGCCAAATTATATAACATAGAATTGCTTAAACAGGTGAAACAAACTTCTGTTACGATTATCAATTTTTTTGATAAAATCACACACGACACAGGCCAGATCATAGCTGATTATAAAGCTGATTTCATACATTGCAATGCAAAGGTCGGCGATCTTGTGGCAGGTATGCTTGGCGAAAAAAAGGATACCGATTATCAATGGTATTACAAGTATTCTTTTAAAACAGACAATGCACTTTCTTTTAATATTTGGGGCGATTTTGATAAAAACAACCTGTTTTTAAAGGATGGCAAAAAAAGGAAACAGTCGCAATATCAAAGAATGACAAAAATTACGAATCGTTGCCTTAGAAGTATTAATAAATTCCTAAAACCGTCTTTTCTGGCCGATTTGAATATTAACATAATCGGAGCAAAAGAGGGTTATGTCGCATTGAATCTGAATGTAGAAGATGGTTTTAATATTAACTGTTATGAAGAAGACATGGAAAGGGTTGAAAATTTCCAATATATAAATTTTAACCATGCTAATATTGTTTTTAATAAAGACTGGGATGACTTATACAAAACGAACAAAAATGTTTCTATTTTGCTACTCGACCCACAAGAGCAGAAACACTTAAATGAAAAATTAGAGTTCATGATACATAATTCGCTGGTAACTTTTTTTTTAGATAAAAATAATTCCCCCAGGGATTATGACCGAAGCCGGTATCAAGTATATAGCTTTCCAGTATTATCGGGATTGCAAGATGACTACAGATTAAAAATTATTCTTAATAAAAACAATTTTACCCCTTTCTCCTTTTTAAGAATAAAATTGTGGATCGCATTTTTATGTATCAGGAAAAAAATAAAGTTGACTAGCAAAGCTAAAAGAAAACAAAGTCAAACCGTGAAAAGAGGATAAAAAAATGGCTTATGCAGATGCCTGGCAAAAAAAATGAGCACTCAAAAGTATTTGGTAAAGCAGCAAGAAAAAAAGATCTTAAGATATGGCTTACCAAATTCCATAAATATTTACCCAAGGAGCTATATCTGGAGAATTCTAAAACGGCATTGACAACATCGATAATCGAGCAATGGTAAGATGCTGATGAAAGCCATATAGAGGAATACAAATATAAACCCAAAAGTAAAAAAAGGAATAAAAGCAATCTCAAAGTATTGCCGTTGGTTGGCCTTATTCCAAATGCAGCTTTTACTAAAGCAATGACACGCCTAATTTTCGAGAGGGTGAGTAGTATTGATGATATACTCAAACATACAGATATCATCTCTAAAAACATAATTTATTAAAAAAACACGGAGTTAACAGATGAGCCGCTATCCCCCGATATTATTGTCTGCACAATTCACGATGAATTGTTCATAATCTCCCAGCACGTCCCTTTCATTTTGCCCGCCATAGATAATTTCCGAAAGAAATTGATTTGTGCCTCTATCGCTATAGGGCACCCCCTTTTTATTGCTATGCAGAGACAACAGCGCCCTCTTTAATTCGATGTCACTGTGTATGATCCAGCACGCTTCGAGTTGTTCATACAAGGTTATATTTTCGTGCAGATATTTCAAATAGAGAACTGGCTTATGCTGAACCAAAGCCTCGATAAGAATGCTGGAGCCAATTACCAGCATAACATCCATCCATTCACACAATTCCACAGAAGAATGATCCGATACATTGGCTAAGGGTAACTCTCTATAAATTTCTGCTTCTTTGCCACTTCTAGTATGCGGTTTGACAACCATCTCGATTTCATTAATTGTAGATAACATATCAAACGTTTTCAGCATCTTTTCGACGTCTATCCTATACTTAGGGCGAGTCGTCATAAATACTATTTTAAGTTTTTTTGGATTTTCCCCCTTCGATACAAGTTTTCGCGGCAATATCTTTCTATTTTGTTTCATCCACTCGCTGCAGTATCTGGCGCTTCCAAGTACATTAATCTTTTCAGTACTGATGCCCGACTTCACGATAACCTCCTTGAACAAATCGTTTTGAACAACAACATGGTCATAAAGATTGAATTTATTATAATTTCTTTCATCATCTCCGGCTTCGATGGTTACGGAATCATTGGTATAGACGAAGATTCCATGAGGCAGCGACAGGGTGGGTATCGACATTTCCTTGGCGGCCATCAGGAATGCGTCAACAACGTAGCGATGGGGAGCTACCCAGTCAAAACACAGGATCCGAGCAGCGGATTTCTCAAGGATAAAACGAGCCCAGGATTGGGTATAAAATTTCTCTCTGGATTGCTTATAGTATTTTTTACCTTTTTTTTGAGCACGGCAACGAAATTCTGTATATATATTAAAAAATGGTGATTGGAAACGATTATCAAATATTCTGGCAATGGCAAAACTTACCCGGCTGATCAAGCGCAGCTTTCTATGCTTTAGGCCTAATTCTTGATAAAATTCATCATAAATAAATTTAACTTGAACTCCTATCTGTTTCAGAAATCGAAGGCGATAATCCCCGTTTAGATCATACTCAGGATTCAAGCAGTATACGGTCACGGGATGATTGCACCGACTCATTTTCCATACGATAGGCGTAATGTGATCGACGTCATTAAAGTGTCTGATAAAAAATAAGTACATAAATTATGGCCTTCCTTTTTAGTACCAAGCCTATCTTTCTACCCTAAATTTGTCAAGAGTAGACTATTTATTCTGCAATATTAATTGGTTATAGAGACATCCAGAACCCTTATTTGAAATTGACAAGATAAAAAAAATATTCTCTTGCACATAATTTCAAACCGGTAAGAAAAGGATGTGCAATTACAGGATCGACAGGTATACTTTACCATGTGCTTGACACTGAATGTTTCTTTGGGATATGATCCTAAGGCCGGTAAACTTATGGGAGATTATGCGAAGGCATGATAACGAAGAAAACAATATTGCAGATTCCAGTGGAAGAGCAGATCCGCGAATTTGATGCCAAGCTTCTGCTTGCCTGTATTGCAGCAAAACGTGGATATTCCTCGGTTATCGGAAGTCGCAAGGAGCTAAAATCCCGAATCGATTCTTTCCCGGGGAGTGTCTATATTGCCAAGGACCTGAGATCAGGCAGCAAGCGTAAATTTGAATTAATGCACCAGCTTGGCTATAAAATCGTTGCCTGGGATGAAGAGGCGGTGGTCCACCAGCCACCCGCAATCTATTTCTCCCGTCGACTCTCGCCTCTGGCGGTAAAGCATATGTCTCATTTGTTTGCCTGGGGTGAAGATAGCGCCAATTTGTGGCGGCAATATCCCGATATCCCACAGGACACAACCATCCACATCACCGGCAACCCGCGAGGCGACTTGCTGCGGCCTGAAATGCGACCTTTTTTTAATAATGAAGTGCAAAAGATTCGTGACAGCTTCGGCGACTTAATTCTCATAAATACCAACTTCAATCACGTACACGCTGTTCTCCCGGAGTTAAATCTCTTACAACCGGTTAAAAGCCCGGCGGAGATACCCAAGTTCGGACGATCGGCAATCGGAATGAGCCGAGAGTATATCGAGAGGTGGACGGATCACAAACAGGCTATTTTTGAAACCTTCCAGCAACTCATCCCGGCCCTGGACCGTGTCTTTCCGGATAAAACAATTATTATCCGGCCTCATCCCATGGAAAGCGACAAGGTTTATCGCAAAATCGCTGCCCAATGCAAGCACGTACAGGTGACCAATGAGGGCAACGTGGTCCCCTGGCTGCTAGCTGCTCAGGCACTTATTCATAATGGCTGCACCACCGCGGTAGAGGCGTATGCGATGCAGCTTCCCACCATCAGCTATCGGGCAATTGTCAATGAGGATTATGATGATGATTTTTACCGTTTGCCCAACCTGCTGAGTCACCAGTGTTTTGATTTTGAAGCATTGCAGGCAACGCTAAAAAAAATTTTGGCCGGCCAACTCAGCGCCGGCAATGACGATGAACGGCAGGAACTATTCGCGCAACATATAGCTGCGCAAAAGGGACCCCTGGCCTGTGAACGGATCATTGATGTTCTCGACAACACGGCGGATAGCCGACTCAAATCGCCAAAGCCGTCTTTACGCAACCGGCTGGAAGAATGGTTTAAGACAACCTCGTACAATATGAAAAAGAGATCAGATTCACACCTCTCCGCTTCAGACAGCAGACCGCCGTTCCAGCGGTTTCGTTTTCCCGGAGTTTCCATTGAAAAAGTCTGCGAGAAGGTATCCCGATTTCAGCAAGTGCTCGGTGAAGATAGCGATCTGAAAATTGATCAAATAGGCAGGAACATTTTCCACATTCGTACTTGACCGAAGCTACTCAATTGAGTGGGTTCGATTTTACTCCAAAGGAATGTCGTACCCCTGCTGTCATCCGCAGGGATTCAACCAAGATCATATTCGTACATCGCAAGATCAATATCGACCATCCGGTTAAGCCTGCGATTGCTTGCTGGAATTATTTTCTGAAGTTTTTCCTCGATATCGGTGGGGATTTGAAGCGGTTCGGAATTGCTCCCGTGATACTTCTCGAGTATCGGAATCAGCCACTTTTTTTTTACCGTTGAGTACGCTGTATCCAAGGCAGCACCTGTTTTCGGCCCTGTTTTTCCGAGCAGTTTCGTACACCACCTCAATTTCTGGAATCCGGAATTCCATCTACGTATCTGGTTGAGAATCTTAATGTTTTTCGGTGAGGCGAGAACAATCGGCCCGGTTCCCTTGAGCATGATTGGTTTGGAAATCCCGATAAAGCTGCACGCAGCCTGTTGAAATCCCATCCAATCTTTCCGGATCGATTCGTAAGGCAGCACCAGGAGATTTGAACGACCGAAATGCTGTACATAGAGGGCTACCAGCTTATCATACTGAAGCTTGTCGAACGCATTTTCTGCAAATTTCCTCTTTATCAGAAAATCCTCAAAAGACCGCACCTCGTGCTTTTTTGAAAGAGATACCCGAAACGCATAGAGGCTCTTCAACCAGTCGCGTTGGCGTCGGACAACAACAAGAACCCTGGCATCTGGAAAAGCCGTGGCCAGACGTTCACTAATCAGGTATTTTTTCTGGGTCTTAACCCCGGATATCGACCCACTGAAATCTTCATGCGAAAGGAGCAGGATGTTAGATCCGGGACACGCCACTGTTTCTGACTCGATTATATGATAAAATTGTTCGGGATCAAAATCCGGGCTTCTGCTGATATATTCTCCGGTGACTTTAGGCTGCATACAGCTGTTGACTTCAAGTTGGGGGAAATACCATTGCTGGAGGAAGGTTGAGGCCGTCTTGTGCATTCCTATGTGTAAAACTGTATCAAGCATACCTTTTGTTTGGTCCATCTTTGAATGGGTGTAAATCAACCCTGTTGTAGTCATCATGCGGCCATTAATTCTTCAGTCCGTTGATTCCAGAAGTCTTCCCACCAATCGTCGGCTCTTAAAATGCGCAAAGCTAACATTGGGTCAATCGAATCAGCATGCCAACT
>JAJRVC010000285.1 GCA_024277475.1 Deltaproteobacteria bacterium | reverse complement strand
CGTTTCGCTACAACCGGCTTGTCCCGTCAACGAACCTATAGCTTTTTAAGCAGTTGATTGGCCGCCGTTAACGTCGGCTCCCATGTCGGTCCGAAAGGCGGTGCGTAGGCCAGATCGGTCTGGCAATACTGTTCCACGGTCATATGTGCGTGAAGCGCCACTGCCGGGCCGTTGATGCGATGGGCCACCCCTTCCGTCCCCACCATTTGCACCCCCAATAGGCGGCCTGATTTTTTATCCCCGATCATATTTACCAGGATGATTGTACTGTCGGGATAGGCATGCGCTTTGGAACGAGATTTGATCATATTCTCGACCGGCTCGAACCCGAATTTCTCAGCTTCGGATACACTCAGGCCGGTGCGTGCGACCTCGAAGTTGAATACACGGAACACGGAGGTACCGGCAACACCGTCAAGGGCAACATCTTTGCCGCAGACATTGTCCGCCACCGCCCACCCGGCCCGGTTGGCCCGCAGAGCCAGCGGAATCCAGGTTTTTTCTCCGGTCACGACATGGTAGGCATCCGCACAGTCACCGGCGGCATAGATGTTTCTATCCGATGTGCGCATATTTCGATCCACCGCAATAGATTTATTTACTCCCAATTCAAGACCTGCGGTTTCGGCAATCCGGCTGCAGGGATTAACGCCGATGCCGACTATCACCATATCTCCGGTGAGGGTTAAATTCGAGCAGATGACCTTCAGACCGTCGCCGGTGGTTTCGATACGTTCAACCGTGTGTCCGGCATAAACACCGACCCCCTTGGCTTCGAGGCCTTCTCTGACGGTCCGGGCCATGGACGCCTCCAGCCACGGCAGGAACACCGGATTGGGTTTGACCATGTCCACCGCAGTATTTAATTCATACAGAGATTCACACATTTCAAGGGCAATGTATCCCATTCCGATAATGATGGTTTTTTTAACACGGTTGTTTTTCAGGAAATTTTTAATTTTGCGACCGTCTTCAAGACTTTTGACCACCATGACACCCGGCGCTTCAAATCCCGCGAGATCGGGCATGACCGCGGAGCTGCCGGTTGCAATCAGCAACCGGTCGTAAGGGAATTCGAAAGGGTTGCCCTCCAATGTCATACCGGATAGCATTTGCTTGTCCTGATCGATTTTTTCGGCACGATGGCCGGTTAACAGATTAATCCCTTGTTTGTCGCGAAATACCTGGGCAGATCGAACGACCAAATCCTCGATGTTTCTCTCCGGCACCGCCAGATTGTAAGGGATGCCTCAGGCGCTGTATGAGACGTCCATGGTTTTTTCCAGGACCGTGATTTCCATTTCCGGCTGATTTCGTTTGGCGCGGCTGGCGGCACTCATGCCGGCGGCATCTGCTCCAACGATGACGAATTTCATGGTTTGCTCCTTTTTTAGATAAATTAACGGATACCTTGATTTTTAGCCTCTGGATCGATATTTAATAAGCCAATGTGAAATTATTTTCAATTATAATATCATCGCCTAACGAAGAAAAAAGGGGCGCTGTACACCCACAGGTTGAAAGATTGGCTGGAACAGCAAAGATAATAAAAAGAATCGAGTCCTTTTTGCCTCAGGTGTTGGCCGGCGACCGGTTGGCGGCGCGGCGTGAGATTAGATACCTGGCGCGGAAATCAGGCAAATTCAAACCGGATCAAAAGCTGCTGACGCGAATAAACCGGTTGGAAAAGCGTCTGCAGACATCCGTACAAAAAAGAAACCGCCGCAAGGAAAATTTCCCCAGGCTGTGCTTCAATGAAGAATTGCCGATTTTTGCAAAAAAAGAAGAGATCATCCAGGCCATTGCCCGGCATCGGGTTATTGTCGTATCCGGCGAGACAGGTTCCGGCAAGACCACCCAACTGCCGAAGTTTTGCCTGGCAGCCGGCCGAGGGATCGACGGTCTCATCGGATGCACCCAGCCGCGGAGAATTGCCGCCACAACGGTTGCCCGCCGTATTGCTGAAGAGCTGGGACAGGAGGTCGGCAATGCCGTTGGTTATAAAATTCGTTTCAGAGACCGCACCGCCGGGGATACTTATATAAAAATGATGACCGACGGCATCCTGCTGGCCGAAACCCAGAGTGATCGTTACCTGAGCGCCTATGATACGATCATCGTCGATGAGGCCCATGAACGCAGCCTGAATATCGACTTTATCCTGGGAATTCTGCAAACCCTGATTAGGAGAAGAGACGATCTGAAACTGATCATTACCTCGGCGACCATCGACACGGCAAAGTTTTCCAGAGTTTTTGACGATGCACCGGTCATCGAAGTTTCCGGCCGCATGTACCCGGTGGACATTCAATATCCGGAACCGGAGGCCGATCCAATCCGGGAAAATGAGTTGACCCATGTGGAGATGGCAGTGCGGGCCGTAAAGCGGATTTTGCGTCAAAGCCGCATCGGGGACATACTGGTTTTTATGCCTACCGAGCAGGATATTCGCGAAACCTGTGAATTGATCGAGGCTGAAAATCTGCTGAGTGCCCGTGTTATGCCGTTATTTGCCCGGCTGGCAGCCACCGAGCAGTCAAGGGTCTTTACCCGTCAGCCCGAACGCAAGATTATTGTCGCCACCAATGTGGCTGAAACATCGATTACCATTCCGGGTATCAAATACGTGATTGATTCGGGTCTGGCGCGAATTTCCCGGTATTCTCCCAGGACCCGGACAACTTCCCTGCCGGTGATACCGATTTCCAGGAGCAGTTGCGATCAGCGCAAAGGACGCTGCGGCAGGGTACAAAACGGGATTTGCATTCGACTTTTCCCCGAGGACGATTATAAAAGCCGTCCGCAGTATACGCCACCCGAAATATTGCGGGCCAATCTGGCCGAAGTCATTTTGCGGATGATTTCCCTGAAACTTGGAGATATTTCGGAATTTCCCTTTATCGACCAACCGGATTTGAAAAGCATCAAGGACGGGTTTGATCTTCTTTTTGAGCTGGGGGCGATAAAGAATAGGCTCAAGGCTCAGGGCTCAAGGGAAAAGGCAGTCTCCGGTCCGGAGGGCAGAGGTTTGAATTCGGAATTCGGAATGGGGAATACGGAAAGAAAAGAAGAGGTCAGAGGACAGAGGACAGAGGACAGAGGACAGAGGTCAGAGGACAAAGGGCAGAGGACAGAGGACAGAGGACAGAGGTCAGAGGTCAGAGGTCAGAGGACAGAGGTTAAAGGACGGAATAAAGGCGCTGGGAATGGAGATGTTGGATTTTTAGATCATAAATCGCAAAAACCTATCAGGTTGACGGAAAGGGGGCGTCTGATGGCCAGGATTCCGCTGGATCCCAGGCTGTCCCGTATGCTGATTGAAGCAGGAAAAGAGGGCTGCATCGATGAAATGACGATTATCGTTGCAGCTCTCAGCATCCAGGACCCCCGTGAGCGTCCCGTGGAGAAAGCCCGGGAGGCCGACCGGATACATGCCACTTTTCATGATGTTCAATCGGATTTTGTGACCCTGCTGAATATCTGGTACCGCTATCACAGCCATCGACAAAAAGTCAAAAGCAACAACCGGATGAAACGATTTTGTCGTGAGCACTTTCTGTCGTATGTGCGCATGCGGGAATGGGCGGACATTCACCATCAAATTACGCTCCTGCTGAAAGAACACGGGATAGGGAAAAGGAAAGGCGGAATGCGGAAAGGGGAATGGCTGAATGCGGAAAGGGGAGGGTGGAATGGGGAAGAGGGAAGTGGGAAGGCGGAATTCGGAAGGCAGAATTCGGAAAAAGTATTGAAGAATGCTTTTAATTCCCAATTACAGATATCGGATACCACATTCGAAAAAATTCACAAGTCCGTATTAAGCGGATTTCTTTCAAATATAGCTCAGAAGAAGGAAAACAATATTTATCGTGCCACCAAGGGCAGGGAGGTGATGATTTTCCCCGGATCAGGGCTTTTCAGTAAGGCCAAAAACTGGATTGTTGCCGAGGAAATGATGGAGACATCCAGACTTTTTGCGCGAACCGTTGCCAATATCAACATCGATTGGCTGGAAGATCTGGGCGGCGACCTGTGCCAGCGGACCTATCTGAACCCTCACTGGGAGAAAATCCGGGGAGAAGTGGTGGCCTCAGAGCAGGTTTCCCTTTTTGGGCTGATCATTGTACCCGATAGAAAGGTATCATACGGGCCGGTCAATCCGGCAGAAGCATCGAGTATCTTTATTCAGAATGCCCTGGTGAACGGTGATGTTAAAAAGCCTCTTGCTTTTATGAAATATAACCTGCAGCTGATGGATGAGATCAAAGACATCGAAAGTCGCTTTCGGCGCCGGGATCTTCTGGTGGATGAACAGCAAATGTTTGAATTTTATCAGGAGAAGCTTCCGGTCATCTATGATATCCGCAGCCTGGCAAAGTATCTGAAACGGCAAGGCAGCGATCGATTCTTGCGGATGGAAAAAAAAACGTTGCTTCAATATCAGCCGGACAAGGGTGAACTGGTCCAATATCCGTCGCGGCTTGATATCAAGCAGCATGCATTTGAGTGTTCATACTGCTTTGATCCCGGAAAGGACGATGACGGTGTTACCGTAAAAGTGCCTTCAACTTTGGCACAATCCGTTTCACCGGAAACCATTGATTGGCTGGTGCCCGGACTGTATCCTGACAAAATTGAGGTTTTGATCAAAGGGCTGCCTAAAGCGTATCGCAAAAAACTTGTCCCGGTAAAAAATACCGTCGATATCATTGTGCGCGAAATGCCCAAGGGCCAAACTTCGCTGATATCCGCCCTGGGGGATTTTATCTACCGGCGTTTCGGGATCGATATACCGGCTGCGGTCTGGTCAACTGAATCACTGCCGGATTACCTGAAAATGCGGATCTCCATCACGGCACCGGACGGCAAAGAGCTTCATGCCGGCAGAAATGTCGCCTTGTTGCGTCGGGATGTCGGCGGCCGGGTGAAATCCGATGAATTCGAGGAGGCACGCAGAAAATGGGAAAAAAATGGAATTTCCCGCTGGGATTTTGGCGATTTACCCGAATTTGTCAGTGGCTCCGGCCGGAAAAAATCCGACTGGATTGCCTATCCCGCATTGGAAACAGATTCCGTAACGCATAAAAGTGTCAATCTTCGTCTTTTTCGTCGACGGGTTAAAGCAATTGCAGCTCATCGGGCGGGAGTGGCCACGCTATATACAATTCATTTTTCCAAAAATTTGAAATTATTAAAACGACAATTAATCTTGCCGGCGGATGTAAGGTTTGTGGCGGATTATTTCGGTGGCGCTAAAAAGCTGATGCAACAAATGTACGATCGTGTCATTGAGGAATTGTTCGCTAAAAATATAAGATCTGGAAATGCGTTTTATGTACATGCCGAATCTGTTGCAACAAAAATTTTTCCGGCTGGTCGGGAGATGCTCGATAAGGCCATTGCGGTTCTAACCGCTTACCATGATGCCCGAAGCCGAATATATAAATTTCAACAGGACAACCGTGCCAACGGCAAGGCAGTATCCTTTTTTGAGGGATTGACCCGGGAACTTGAGCGCCTGGTTCCGCCGACATTTATCGCTATTTATGATATCCGGCGTCTGGACCATCTTCCGAGATACGTTCAGGCTGCCGCCATTCGGACCCGGCGTGCGGTCGTCGATTTTGAAAAGGATCGAGTCAAGTCCGATAATGTTGTAAAATTCACTGATGGGTTGAATCAATTGTTAAAAGAGCTTTCCCCGTCGGTATCCGATGAAAAGCGACAGACCATCGAAGATTATTTCTGGATGGTGGAAGAATACAAAGTCTCTGTTTTTGCCCAGGAGTTAAAGACCGCCATCCCGATATCCGCAAAACGGCTGAATAAGAAATTAGAGGAGATTGGGAGGATGGTTTGAAAAGGAAGGGGGAAGTCGGAATGGGGAATGCGGAAATCGGAATGGTTGTCGGCTGCTGGATTCTTGATGCTGATCACTGAAGGTTTGAGGTGTCAGGATATAGGGCTAAAGGCTCAAGGCGTAAGGCAAAGACAGGAGGTCTAAGGTGTCAGCTCTGCCACTGGCCTGAAAAACGACCAGTTTAATCGAAAAAACTGTGGTATTGGCTATTTCCATATGATGGGCTAACTAAAAAATGAACGTCCAACATCGAATAATGTATTCTGCCGATTTAAAAAAAAGGCAGAGCACAGCGATTCAATTTTGTTTTTGATTTCGGGTTTCTTGTTTCGGATTTCCGGCTTGTCCGGGTCGGGGTATAGGGTAAATGAAAGCAAAATCAAAAAATCCGCTGGTCAGTGTGATTCTCCCAACTTACAACCGGGGGTGGATCCTTACCGAGGCTATCGATTCCGTTCTGGCGCAGGACTTTAAGGATTATGAGTTGATCGTTGTGGATGACGGCTCCACCGATAACACCCGGCAGATTCTGGAACCCTATGAACGGAACATCATCGTTTTGCAGCAAACCAACAAAGGGGTCAGCGCCGCCCGCAATCGGGGCATTGCCCGTGCCGGCGGTCAACTGGTTGCTTTTTTAGATTCAGATGATCTCTGGTTGCCCAGGAAATTATCGCGGCAGGTTGATTTTTTTGATTTTAATCCGGAGGCGGTTATCAATCAGACCGAAGAGATCTGGATTCGAAACGGTGTTCGGGTCAATCCCAAAGATCGGCACCGGAAACCATCCGGAATGATTTTTAAGCGTTCCCTGGAACTGTGTCTGATCAGTCCATCCGCGGTAATGATCAAAAAAACGCTGTTTGATGCTGTCGGCGTATTTGATGAGAGCTTACCGGCTTGTGAAGACTATGATTTGTGGCTTCGGATCGGCTGCCGATATCCGGTTTACCTTATCGATACCCCCCTGACCATAAAACGGGGAGGGCATGAGGACCAGTTGTCAAAGGCACCGGGGCTTGATAAATTCCGGATTCAGTCATTGGAAAATATCATCTTAAGCGGACGGCTTGCAGAATCCCAATACCGTGCTGCAGTTTGCAGTCTGCAGGATAAATGTGCCATTTACGCCGGCGGATGTCGCAAGCGGGGCAGGGGGGGGGAAGCGAAGTTTTATGAAGCACTGGCTGAGAAGTACCGGAAGGCAGATGTCAGAGGGCAGAGGACGGATGACAGAGGGTATTGAATAGAGAAATCGGAATGAAGTGAGGGAAAGAGAAGCGGGGAGCTTAAATTACGATCCAAGCCATCCAAGCGATCATAACGAACTTAACCGCGAAACCCTCCATCCAAACAAGATTATAGATTTTTCACTGTATGCAGTTATCTGTTGCATTTCAGTTTTTGATTTGATAAAGGATGAAGTTATCTGAACGTAATTCATACTTTAATATTAGATTAATTTATTAATTCACAGGAAAGGAGTAAGGTTACAAGACAGTAGAACTATGTTTGGAAAATCAGCGACGTTAACTTTTAACCACCAACCCTATCAACCAAAGGAGGTTTCATATGAAAAGGACTTTCGTTATTGTCGTAGCACTTATTTTTGGGCTTACCCTTCTGGCGGGATCCGGGCCTTTTGAGAAAAATGCCGAGGCCGGGAAAACCACATTTGTTACCATCGGCACCGGCGGGATTACCGGTGTCTATTATCCCACCGGCGGCGCGATTGCCAAGATGGTAAACAAAAAACGCAAAGAATACGGGATTCGGGCCACGGTGGAGTCAACCGGCGGATCCGTGTTCAACATCAACGCCATCATGTCCGGTGATATGGACTTCGGTGTTGCGCAATCCGACCGTCAGTACCAGGCCGTCAAGGGAATTGCCAACTGGAAAGACAAAGGGCCCCAGAAGGATCTGCGGGCGGTATTTTCTATCCACCCGGAGACCGTTGACTTGATTGCCGCAGTGGATGCCAATATCAACAGCATGCAGGATCTTAAGGGCAAACGTGTCAACATCGGCAACATCGGCTCCGGTTACCGCAAAAATGCTATCGATGCCCTGACGGCCAACGGCCTGGACTACGAAAAGGATTTTCATGCCGAAAGCCTGAAGGCCGCCGAAGCTCCCGGGTTGATCCAGGACGGCCGACTCGATGCCGCCTTTTACACCGTGGGGCATCCCAGCGGTTATTACAAGGAAGCCACCTCCGGAAAACGCAAGGTCAAGTTCGTTCCCATCACGAATATAGATAGTCTCCTTGCAAAATATCCTTACTATGCCAAAGCGGTTACCCGGGTGACGGAACTCTACCCCGGGGCAGTCAACGACAAGGATGTCCCCACCTTTGGTGTCAAAGCTACCTTTGTCACATCCATCAAGGTACCCGATGATGTGGTTTACGCCATCACTAAAGAAGTCTTTGACAATTTTGAGGCCTTTAAAAAATTGCATCCGGCCTATGCCGGTCTTACCAAGCAGAACATGCTGGAAGGCCTGTCCGCACCCATTCATCCGGGTGCGATGAAATATTATAAAGAAGTCGGGTTGAAGTAATACCGGTAATATACACATAGGCGGCGGCTTGAAGCCGCCGCCTTTCCATCCGCATTAATCCAGTCCCCGTAAGATGATGATTCAATCTACTTGCCCGCGGGGGAAACCGTAATTGAATTTTAACACCGTCAGGCGCTGTTAATCAGTCGTTAAATTCTTAGACCTTTGCAGTTGAGCCGGTTTGCCGGGTAACCGGTTTTCAGTTTGTATTTTCGGATCCAAACAGGGGTAACAGGTGGGCAAAATGGCGAAAAATCATACGACTCAGGAAAAGGATGAGGGGTTTGAAGTTGCCAAGAGGATGGCCGAAGAGGAGGAGGGGATTGCCAGGAGGCCCGAGGGAGTTACAAAATGGGTTATTCCAACCATTGGGGTTATCTGGAGTTTCTTCCAGCTCTCCATTGCCAGTTGGTGGATTTTGGATACGGTATTTATCCGGGCCATTCATTTGGGATTTGCCCTGCTGATCGTCTATTTAAACTACCCTGTGTTCAAGGAAACCCGCCTGGGTCTCAAATTTCTCAGTGTCAAGGATCGAATTCCCTGGTATGATTTTGTGATTGCCGTGGTTGCCTGCTTTGCTGCGGTTTACATTGCCGTAGACTATGTCGGCATCAACGAACGCTATGGTGATCCTATCACCCGGGACATCGTCATCGGGCTCATCCTGCTGTTTTTGCTGCTGGAAGCCGCCCGGCGGGTCATCGGCCCGGCCCTGTCGATCATTGCGCTATTGTTCTGTGGTTACGCTTTTTTCGGGCCTTACATGCCGGATATTCTTGCCTTCAAGGGAGTCTCACTGAACCGCTTTATGGGCCAGATTACCATGTCCACCGAAGGCATTTACGGCGTTCCCCTGGATGTATCGGCCACTATCGTTTTTTTATTTGTACTCTTCGGTGCCATGCTGGAAAAGGCGGGCGCCGGCCGTTACTTTATCCAGCTGGCCCTGAGCATCCTGGGCGGGTTTAAGGGAGGGCCAGCCAAAGCGGCAGTGATGGGCAGCGGGCTCACCGGCCTTGTAAACGGTTCGAGCATTGCCAATATCGTCACTACCGGGACCTTTACCATCCCGTTGATGAAAAAAGTCGGCTATCCCCCCACTAAGGCGGCCGCTGTTGAGGTGGCTGCCAGTACGGATGGTCAACTGGCACCGCCCATTATGGGAGCCGCTGCTTTTATTATCGCCGAGTATGTCAATGTTCCCTACATCGAAGTGGTCAAAGCCGCCGCCATTCCAGCCTTTGCCTCCTATGCAGCACTTTTTTACATCACCCATATCGAGGCTTCCAAACTGGGTCTACGGGGTCTGTCCCGTAGCGAACTGCCCCGTTTCTTCAAAACCCTGTTCGGTGGCATGCATTACCTGATCCCCATTACGATGCTGCTCTATGAGTTGATCATTGCACGGCACTCGGCGGAACTGGCGGCGTTTAATGCCATCTGGGTGATGGCCATCCTCATGCTGTTCCAGAATCCGGTAAAGGCCTATTTAAACAAACAGCCCATCGGTCCGGCCTTTAAGCAAAGTTTGGTTGAGATCTTTTCGTCCCTGGCCAGCGGGGCACGCAACATGTGTGCGGTCGCCCTGGCCACGGCGGCAGCCGGCATTATTGTAGGGGTGGTTGCCATGGGACTGGGCGGACTGATTACCGAAGTCATCGATGTGCTGGCCGGGGGCAATATTTTCCTGCTGCTGACGATCACCGCGGTTGCCAGCCTGATCATCGGCATGGGTCTGCCCACCACGGCGACCTACATCGTTATGGCTTCTCTGACGGCCCCGGTGATCGTTACCGTCGGAGGTGATATGGGTTTTGTCGTGCCGTTGATGGCCGCCCACCTGTTTTGCTTTTATTTCGGTATTCTGGCCGATGACACGCCGCCGGTGGGCCTGGCGGCCTATGCGGCTGCGGCGATTGCCAAGTCACCGCCCATTGCCACCGGGCTGCAGGGATTCATGTATGATATCCGAACGGCGATTCTGCCGTTCATGTTTATTTTTAACGCCGATCTGATTTTACACAATATCACCAGCTGGACCCAGGGGTTGCTGATCTTTTTGATGGCCTGCCTGGGAAATTTTGCTTTTGCTTCGGCCACCCAGGGCTGGTTTGTAGCGCGGAACAAATTTTATGAAATACCATTGTTTCTGTTTGTCACGCTGAACTTGATGCGACCGGATCTCATCGCCAAATGGGTGGGCCTGCCCCATGGGCAGCGCTACTGGACCTATCTGATCGGCCTGGCCCTGTTCGGCGTGCTCTATTTAATGCAGCGTCCACGTACGCCAAAACCGGCAGAAGCACCGGCGGTTGCTTAAGACGCTTGTGCCTTTCTCCTGTTTTTTCCATGTTGATGGGGTGAATCGGTACCGGTAAAGAAGGAAATTTGACTATGGATGCCATTAATAAAATTTTGGTCGCAGTCGGTTTTACAGAATATACGGAAGAACTTTTGAACTATGCCGTCGATATCGCCGAAAGCCTGGGAGCCGAGCTGATCGTTGCCAATATCATCAATGTAAGAGATGTGGAAGCTGTTGGTACAATTGCAACCATGGGCTATGAAGTCGACAGTGAACATTACGTTTCGGGGATAGAGGAAGATCGCCGGCAAATGCTGAACCAAATGCTTGAAAAAATTTCTTTCCCGGCGGATAAACTCCATACTGTTTTTAAAGTCGGTCATCCTGTTGAAGAGTTGCTGAAAATTGCAGTTAACGAAAATGCCGACTTAATGGTGATGGGAATTAAGGGCCGTTCGGATTTGAAGCATATTCTGATGGGGTCGGTGGCGGAAAAAGTTTTTCGGCGATCGCCCATACCCATTTTGTCTTACCGGGACAAAAAAAATGCTGCACGATTAAAAAAGCATATCGGTATGTCGTAACCTTATTTCCCGTGGTAGCTATCCAGGAAGGAGGCCAAGATGTTGGGACATCTTTTGGCAAGGTTCGCCATCATAGCGGTTGTAATATTTTTTTATTCCTTGCCGACGACTGCAACTGGGGAGCGTTTCAAGGATAATGGTGATGGCACGGTTAGCGACCATGAGCTTGGACTCATGTGGTCTAAAACGGACAATAACGGGGATATTAATTGGATTCAGGCTGAAAAATGGGTCAAATACACATTCCCGTTGTCACTTGAAAAGAGTTATGACAACTGGCGGCTTCCTACGCTGAAGGAACTGCAGAGCCTTGTGGTGAAGGACACAAAAGATAAAGGTTACGAAACTGATTGCGGTCAATGGGTTAAGGTCACCCCGCAAATACGGCTAAGTTGCGGCTGGATTTGGACATCAGAGACGGATACCCTAGCGCCTGCGGCGCGCATATTTAATTTTAACAATGTCTATCATTATACGGTTCGCAAAGCTCAGAAAAGAGGATACCGGGCGCTACCGGTGCGTGACTTGAAATAGCAGAAGACTGATGTTGCTATTTCTGCGTCACCCGCAACACCTCCTCGATGGTTGTTACACCATTTAATACTTTCTGGATGCCGTCCTGGCGCAGGCTCATCATTTTTTCCCGGCGGGCTTCACTTTGTATCTGGTTGGAATCATAGGTTTTAAGAATGAGGGTTTTTAGTTTTTCAGTCAACCGCATAATTTCAAAAATTCCCAACCGGCCCCGGTAGCCCGTGCCGATACATTTATCGCACCCCACGGATTTGTATATATGGCCATCCTTAAAGTGATCCGGAGAGACACCGATGCTTTCCAGGTAGATG
>JAJRVC010000284.1 GCA_024277475.1 Deltaproteobacteria bacterium | reverse complement strand
CTGAAAAACAAAACCTATGTTACGCCGGTTTGCCATCTGCGCGGTAACATCTTCTCTGCCTATATGGATCCGTCCAGAGTCGGGGTTTTCAAAACCTGCAATTATCCGAAGGGTCGTGGTTTTCCCGCAGCCGGAAGGACCCAGCAGGGTCAATAGCTCCCCAGGTTTTATCTCCAGGTTGACATTGTCAACAGCGGTTATTTCCCCCATGATATTGTGCATGAAGGTTTTAGTGATATTTTCTACCCGTATGTCTACAGCCTCAATATTCATCCTGATTACCCTCCTAGGATATTCGACATTTGCGGTGCGCCGGGCTGGCGGAACCCTTTCAGACTCAGGCTGATGAGGATGATCACCAGAAAGACGATGAGCACAACGATAATGGAAAACGCGGCCGCAACCCCCAGTTCAAGTTCTGTCATTTTCTCCAGAATACGTACCGTGATAAGGGTCCAGTTGATGGATATTAAAAAGATGGTTGCACTGATGGCGGTCATCGAACGGATAAAAACAACCCCCAATCCTGTAAACAGCGCCGGGAGAACAAGGGGGATAGTAATCCGCCTGAATGTTTCCAATGAACCGGCCCCGAGGCCGAACGATGCCTCCTCGATGCTTGGGTCTATCTGCTGCAAAATGGCTACTGTGGTCCTGATACCCGTGGCACCGTAGCGGAAGACATAGCAGCAAATGATAATCAGTGCAGTGCCGGTTATCATTATCGGCGGATCGTTAAAGGCAATGAGATACGCGATACCGACAATTGTTCCCGGGAGCGAGTAATTTAACATTGAGACCACTTCCATGGCTTGTCGGGAGATAAAAGCCTTTTTGGCAACCAGATAACCCACAATCACGCCGTAAAAGCCCCCGGCAACCATTCCGATGCAGGCAATTATGAGCGTATCCTTGATCGCCCTGAGCCCGTCTGTAAAAACCAAATGATAATGCTTCCAGGTAAATGTGTTGTTTGCCCCGAACGCGTGGACAATGGAGGCATAGAACAGAAGGACATAAAAATAGAGAATCAGTGCACAGATGGCTATACAAATTGTAAGAAGAATATATTCCACTGCAGGTTTAACGCTTTTTATCTGACTCTGCCCGCCTGATTTGCCCGTCACCGTGACATAATATTTTTGACTTACCCAATAGCGCTGGAGGAAAAAAATCAGAAATGAAGGAACCAAAAGTGTAAAAGAGAGCACCGCACCCCCCTTGAGATCAAAAAGCCCGGTAATCTGGAGAAAAGCTTCCGTGGGAAGAACCGGAAAATTGCTTCCTGCTAAAATCAGAGGCGTCGCAAAATCAGCCAAAGAAGCGGCAAAAAGGAGCAGAAAGGCGTTTGCCAGACCTGGAATAGCAAGGGGAAGAGTGACTGTTTTAAAAACCCGCCATCGGGAACTTCCAAGGCTGTAGGCCATATCCTCTACGTTGGGGTCGATTCCTGACAAAATTGCCTTAAGAGTCATGTACGCAATTGGAAAAAATGTTATAGTTTCGGCAAACAGCGTGCTGTGAAGACCGTAGACGTTGAAATTGCTTAACCCAAAAATTTCATGGGTGATCAGTCCCTTTGGACCGAATGAAAAAATCATGGCTATGGCCGTTGTAAAGGGGGGTGAAATAAGGGGAAGAATAACCGCAGCATCCAAAAACCTGGTCCAGCCCCTGGAAAGATTGGCCCGCACGGCTGTAAAGGCAAATAAAAACCCAAGGCTTGTACCACAAATTCCTACCAACGTGCCGAGCAGGATACTGTTTTTAAGTGCCCTGAGCTGGTACTTTGTGCCGAGGATGGAAACGATGTTTCCCAGAGTGAAATGCCCGTCTGCTTCAAACGTAAGAATGAGCAGACGGACAAGGGGATAGACAATGAAAAGAAGTAAAAAAAACCAGATTACGATGACGCTCATTAACAAGGCAGGATCTTTCATCAGGCTGCTGAAAGGATTTGTCCGGCGGGAGGCGGGGAGAACAGGCATCTGGTTTTCATTTCTCCATCAGGTGTTTCCGGATGAAAAACTACGCTGGTCAGTTTTTTGATAGGGTTTCCCCCGCCATGGAGCCATGCCGAGGCAAACAGGATCTCCCGGGCCAGGTCTCAAATGGCTCGATATCCGGACCCGGGGGACCTGAAAAAAATGTGCCTTACTGGATCACGTTTTCCACCCATTTTTTTACCATTCGTTTCCGGTTAGCACCTGCAAACTTGCTGTCGATGGGGAAAAGATTTGCTGCTTCCAGTACCTTGGCCAGACTCGCTTCAACCTTGACATCCGGGTGAGCAGGGACAAAGTTGATTTTATACTTGGCGTACAGGCTTTGCATTGCTGGACTGGTGGCCCAGTCGATCAACTTTTTTCCCAGTTCAGGGTTTTTGGCGCCCTTGAGCAGAGCGATGGCCTCAACTGCGGTTCCTATCCCTTCTTTTGGAAAGGAGACAACGATATCATACCCTTCCTGTTTGGTTTTAAGTGCGTCCACTATAAAGAAAATTCCCGCACCTGCCTGACCCAGACCCACAGGAATGGTGCCGCCCCCACCGCTTTTGGTATAGACTTGTACATTTTCTTTCATTTTTTTCATGAAAGCGATCGATTTATCTTCATCGCGTCCAAAGACCTCCATAATCGAGAAAATGCGGGTCACCGCAGTTCCTGAAGTGCGGGCGTCTGCCATCTGAAGCATCCCCTTGTAGGCCGGATCGAGCAGGTCGTACCAGGAT
>JAJRVC010000283.1 GCA_024277475.1 Deltaproteobacteria bacterium | reverse complement strand
GGCTGACGGCACATATACAGTTGTTGTTCCGGCCGGGACTTATTATTTGCTAACCCACTATAACGAGACCAATTATGTGAATGAATGGTGGAACGGCACCAGTCCGGATCCGAGTGATCGTGATTGCAGTCTTGCAAATTCCATCACGGTGGTTTCGGGTGGTGCGGTAACGAATATGGATTTTCAACTTGACCTGGACTCCGACGGAGACGGCATCACGGATTATGATGAAATCAATGTCTATGGCACCGATCCTAACCTTGCAGATACGGACGGGGACGGCATTCATGATGGGGATGAGCTGGAATACTGGGGAAGCAATTGGAATCAAGATCCTGATGGGGACGGCAAAAACAACCTCGTGGATGAGGATTCAGATAATGATGGATATTTGGATGGAGATGAAATTATAAAGGGCTCTGCACCTGCTGATCCTGGTTCCATTCCGCAAACCTATCTGTACGAGGATTTTTCAGGGACCTATATCGACAACCAAAGGTGGAGTTCCCGTGAATTTGTCCGGGAGGTGTCAGAAGGCCATCTTGTATCTAAATTAGGCAACTCCGGCAGCGGATACGTACGGAATGGCACTGGTTTTCAAAATCCGGAAACTATTACAACCATAAAATGTGAGATTACCGTAGTTGAGGCCAATTTAGATTCCGGGAATAATCCCATTTCTTTTGCCAGGATTGGGGGATTCTTTTACAACACCCAAGCCTCTGGAGGGTCCACTGGGGATATCTGGGCCGAAGTCCAGATCGGCGATCGCGGCAACGGTCTGGAGGCGTTCTGGGAGGTCGAAAAAGCATTGGATGATGAAGGAAACGACTGGTCTACCCTAGGTAGCGGAACTTTAATCGTACCTGGGACACTCAATTATGGAACTGCCTACACCGCCATACTCACCTATGACGGCAGCAACAACCTCACCTTTGCTGTGGCTGGACAGACCGATTCTTTTGCAGGACCTGCTCCCCAGAGGGAACCTGTAATACAACACAAGCAACTGGCAACAGGAATAGACGGTGGTAGCGATTCCGGCAATGGCTATGTGCACGCCTTGTTTGATAATGTTTATGTCAACGATGAGGCAACGGTCTATGACGACTTTGCCACCGGTCCGCTTAACCCGGCCTTATGGAACTCACGTGAAATCGTAAAAGAAATACGAGGTGACCAAAAATTGTACCTGGCCGCCCACAGCGAAGGACAACGGGAGCAGTCGTCACTTTCTTTTTCTGAATCTCAGCCTTACGTCGAGGCCAAGGTAATCGTAAAAAGTGAAAGCAATGTATTTAACGGCGCAGTCGGTCGTGTTAGAATCGATGGATATTTTTTCAACGATACCCATGGGCCTGGTGAATACAATGGATACGAGGGTAATGTCTGGGCCCAGATCTATATCAATCTCTATGATGACGGCAGCCTCAGGGCTGCAGGTTATGTCGGCAAATCCATGAATTCAGACGAATCCGACTGGGCGAATTTGTTTTGGAGCGAATTCAGCATTCCTATCCTGCCCGACAGGGAATATACCCTTGGTATTCATTATACCGGTTCTCACTTCGTCTTCAAATGCAAAGACAACGAGACTTTGGAAGAGCAATACAAGATTTATGCAATAACCGCAACCAATCAATACCCGGCCTATAATCAATATACATCACTGAGAGCCAGGACTTATGGAAACGGCAGCGGAAATGGCTATATGAAGGCTCAGTTTGATGATATTTACGTTGTCACCGAACCTGCGCCCTTATGCCTGGGCGATTTCGATACAGACAGCGATGTAGACGGCTACGACCTGGCCTTTTTTGCAGCCGGTGGTGTAAGCATAACGCTGGAAGAGTTCGCGCAAGATTTCGGGAAGACGAATTGCCCGCAGTAATTGATAGCATAAGGATGCTGCGCATCGTTGGAGGCAAAAAAGCTCAAAGCTGAAGGCTCAAAGCTGAAAGGAGAGCCTATGGCTGGTGGAGGAGCGCTTCAGGCTTCGCTCTTCGAGCTACGACCCGAAAAATCGCTTGAGGTTGGAGGCAAATTGGCATAGGACATGGCGCATTCGGCAGGGCCGATTGCAGCTAAATTGGATTCGCCATAGACCGACACGGACAGACACCGACTTTTATGGTTCGTTAGAATCGTTAAGTTCGTTTAGATGGTTAATAGCCTCCGGCTGTTGGAGGTCTGAGATTAGAAGGTCGAAGGCGAAGAAGCTCGAAGTAATACCTATAAGAGCTAAACGGGTTTTAAAACCATAATAAGGGTTTCCAATTTTAAAAAGATAATCCATAGAATTCATTACTATGTTCATCAGAAATCAGTCTTGACAAGATTCGATTATGGCACCATAATATAACCAAAACGTAACCAAAATAGAGGTTGGTATGAAAAGTATAACCGTGAGAAACATTCCAGATGAACTGCTGGATAGGTTAAGGACGTTATCGGTCCTGGAAAAAAGAAGCCTTAATAACGAAATACTTGTGGTTTTGGAAAAAGGGGTCGCCAAGGACTCGGAATACAAAACTAATTTCAAAAACCATCTCTCAATGGATACCCAGATAAAGATATGGCAAAATCTCTGTGGGCAATGGAAAGATAACAGAAGCACCGATGAAATCATAGGGGATATTATCGATAGTCGTTCGGAAGGGAGAAGCGTATATTTGTGATCTTACTGGATACCGATATTTGCATAGAACTTCTCAGAGGAAATTTCAACGTCATCGAAAGAAGGCAGGGCTATGATGACACGGTTGCTATTTCTTTTATGACGGTTGCCGAATTGTTCTACGGCGCTGAAAAATCAAATAATTTAAGCAAGAATTCAAACCTAATTGCGGAATTCTTATTAACCGTTGAAATTATTCACAGCGATCTGGAAATCCTGATAAAATTCGGAAAACTAAAAGCCCTTTTAGGGAAAGCCGGCAATATCTTAGCCGATGCCGACATCTTTATTGCTGCGACAGCAATCGTTAAATGTAATATGCTCATAACAGGAAATGTAAATCATTTTAAGAGAATAGAAGAGTTAAAAATAGAGAACTGGATACGATAAAAACGGGGACATCGTCACTGGGTTTGTTGAGAGGATTTGGATCGTTATGATCGTTGAGAGCATTTAGAAAAAACCGATGGAGGAAGGAAGACCACTTCGCTTAGAAGAGGGACGACAGCAAGGCTTGACGATAAACTTTCAAATCTCTCATGGTTCCTATTAAGGTTGTTTTCTTTTCGTTCATCTTCCCTCGGCCTTCGTCCGTCGCCTTCCAGCCTTGAGCATCTTCCTTCTGTCTTCCGTTATCTGACTTCCTTCATCTACCTTTTATTACAGCACAATCCCCACATAGCCCACGAAACTGTCCCCCGGTGATTTGTCATAACTGGTGGCATAGGCAAGCTCGTCAGCCTGATCGGCACCCAGGTGTTTGGCGGTTTCGATGGCGGCGGCGGCGGCTCCGGCACAACAGGCATTCTGACTGGCCCGGGCCTCGGCGAGGACCTTTTCAGGTTTGAGTGCCAGCATGGCATCGATGACCCGGCGATCATTTTCATTGCGCACCCAGTCCAGCGCCTGCTTTGCAGTGCCTTTGGATACAAAACCATAGTTGGCGCCGTAATG
>JAJRVC010000282.1 GCA_024277475.1 Deltaproteobacteria bacterium | reverse complement strand
GGTTAAGGGGTCCAACGGGCCCAGTTAAAATAGCGCATCTCTATTTGCATGCCAATCGAAAGTATCGCCGGCAGGTCCACATGCTCCATGGTGGTCATTGAATATTGACACTCCCGTAAAAAGTCAGAATCCTCAACTTTAAATCTCATAACCTATTGAAGCTATCCTGCCGGTAGCGGCAACCGAATTGACACTTGTGCCTGATTGGTCTATGGTAACAATGGTTGTCATAAATTCGACCTTAACCCCCAACCCGAACGATCGATGACACGTGACAGCAAAATAAACAAACGCCTGGTTGCCCTATTCCTATTCGGATTTGCCCTGTTAAACTATCCGCTCCTTTCTCTGTTCAAACCGGAAGTCCTGATATTCGGCTTACCCTTGCTGTATGTCTACGTTTTCGGTATTTGGTGCCTGTTGATCGGTCTTACTACACTGGTGATGGTAACTGCTTCAAAGGGCCCTGCAGATGATTCCGATAAGCCGGGAGATTGATCGGTGTTAAAAACCGGAACCATCCTATTTGTTTCATTCGGCTATGTGGGCCTTCTTTTTGTAATTGCTTATTATGGCGATAAACGGGCTGATGCAGGCCGCAGCATCATTAGCAATCCTTATATCTACGCCCTTTCTCTGGCGGTATACTGCACGGCATGGACTTTTTACGGCAGTGTAGGCATGGCAGTCCACAGCGGGCTGGGTTTCCTTACAATATATATCGGTCCGACCTTGATGGCGATGCTGGGCTGGCTGGTGCTGCGAAAAATTATCCGTATCAGCAAGCTGTACCGCATTACCTCCATTGCTGATTTTATTGCTTCCCGCTACGGCAAAAGTCCAACGCTGGGCGGCGTGGTTACCATCATTGCCGTTATTGGCGTCATCCCGTATATTGCCTTACAACTCAAAGCCATATCCACGGGCTTCCTGTTGATCAATCACTACCCTGAAATCTCCGTAACGTCTAATTTTGCAAATATTCCGGTATTTGGCGATACTGCTTTTTATGTAGCCCTGATGCTGGCCGCTTTTGCCATTTTATTCGGCACGCGCCATCTGGATACCTCTGAACGGCATGAAGGGCTGGTTGCGGCCATTGCTTTTGAGTCGATCGTAAAGCTTGCCGCTTTCCTGGCGGTGGGGTTATTTGTAACTTATGGACTTTACAATGGTTTTGCCGACCTGTTTGAAAAGGCACGCAGTTTTTCCGATTTAAAGGATGCTTTAACCATTGATTCTACCAGCCAATCCCCCCGGATTTTTAAGGATTTACTGACCATGAGCGCCGGCGCCAGCACTTACATCGATTGGTGCATGTATCTTTTTCTTTCGATGATGGCTATTTTCCTGCTGCCCCGTCAATTTCAGATCATTGTGGTCGAAAACGTAAATGAGGAGCATTTAAACAAAGCCATCTGGCTTTTCCCATTGTATTTGCTGGCCATTAATATTTTTGTTTTGCCGGTTGCCTTCGGCGGTGTGCTGCAGTTTACCGGCGGCAGTATCGATGCCGATACGTTTGTCCTGGCCCTGCCGATGGCTGCACGGCAGCAATTTTTAACATTGGTCGTTTATCTCGGCGGCATGTCCGCCGCCACCGGTATGGTAATCGTCGAAACCATCGCCCTGAGCACGATGATCTGCAATGACCTTGTTATGCCGCTATTACTGCATCTGCCGATCCCGGCCCTTTCCCGGCAAAGCGAACTCACCGGTTTGCTGCTGATTATCCGTCGGGGAAGCATCATACTGGTTTTGATGCTGGGCTATGCGTATTTCCATTACATCGGCGGGTTCTATGCCCTTGTCTCCATTGGGCTGAGGTCTTTTGCGGCCGTGGCCCAATTTGCACCAGCCTTGATCGGCGGTATTTTCTGGAAGGGCGGTACCCGCTATGGCGCTATCAGCGGTTTGATCGCCGGATTCGGTCTCTGGACCTACACGCTTATCCTGCCGTCACTCGTACAGGCGGGCATAATTTCCCAGGACTTTGTGACGGCAGGACCTTTCGGTATTGAAATGCTGAAACCTTATCAGCTTTTCGGGCTGCAGCATTTCAACCCAATTTCCCACTCGGTATTTTGGAGCATGCTGGTCAACGTGAGTGTGTATGTCGCCGTATCCGTGCTGAGCCGGCCCCGGGCGATCGAGCATACCCAGGCCGTCCTGTTCGTGGATGTCTTCCGGTATTCCGGCGAAGCCGGAGATTCTCTTTTCCGGCGTGGAACGGTCAATTTGCCGGATCTAAAATCGTTGTTGGCACGGTTTCTCGGTAAAATCAAAGCGGATGAAGCACTGTTCGGGTATGCCCAAAAACACAATATCAGCTGGGATCACTATCTGACGGCTGATGCCGATCTGGTCGGTCATGCGGAAACGCTGCTGACCGGTGCCGTGGGATCGGTATCGGCCCGGATCATGGTATCGTCGGTTGTCAAAGAAGAACCCCTGGGGATGGAAGAGGTGCTTAATATCCTCGATGAGCCCCGGCAAGTGATTGCTTACAGCCGTGAGCTGGAAAAAGCGACGGCCGATCTGAAGGAAGCCAATCTACGGTTGCAGGAATTGGATCGGCTCAAGGATGACTTTATATCAACGGTTACCCATGAGCTACGTACCCCTTTGACCTCCGTGCGATCGCTGGCCGAAATCCTTGCTGCAAACCCGGACATCGATGCCGCCCGGCTCGAGAATTTTTCCGGCATCATCATCAAAGAAAGTGACAGGTTGATCCGCCTGGTCAGTCAAATACTGGATTACGAAAAAATAGAATCGGCCCAAATGGATTGGTCGGTTACTTCAATCGATCTCAAGGAGGTTGTTCACGATGCCGTTAACAGCACCCGGCAGCTGATACATGGCAAAAACATAACCATTGACGTGGATCTTGCTCAGGATGTACCCATGATTTCCGGCGATCGTGACCGGCTCATCCAGGTCATGGTGAATATCATTTCCAATGCTGTAAAATTTTGCAGCCCCGACCGTGGGATGATTGCCGTCCGCCTGCGGGCCGCGGACAATCAACTGATCGTCGAGGTACAGGATAACGGCATTGGAATCCAACCCAAAGACCTGAATAAAATATTCCAGCCGTTTCATCAGATCAAAGATCCAACCCAGGGACGCCCGACTGGAACCGGAATCGGTCTAACAATTACCAAGCGTATTATCGATTTTCATCACGGCCGGATCTGGGTCGAGAGCGAACCGGGCAAAGGTGCCATGTTTTCATTTGCACTCCCGGTAAATCGGGCGGTAAGGGGGCATTAGTGGGTTTGTGTCTGGGGTTCTGAAAATTTTTTCGAAACATTAACTAAAATAGTTATCGCGATTTTATACCGGATTTAGGTGTCGGTGTTCAGGTTTCAGGTTTCAGTGTTCAGCTCCGCCGCCGGCCAAAAAAACGGCCAGTCAAATCTAAAAAGAAATTCTGAAAAAGAGAATATCGAAGTTCGATGTTCAATCAATTCACTGTTTCAACTATGTGTAGTTTCATATGAGGACTCCATTCAAAACTTAATCCTGGCATAATACGTTTTCCGCGAGGCCTCCAGTGCCTCCTTCAATGTGTAGATACCGTTTTGTGCCAGGATCGGCAGCAACTTTAGAAATAATTCAGCGGTGGCCAGTGCATCCCCCATGGCGGTATGCCGGCCCAGGATACGGACTCCCAGTCGTTGTGCGATCGCCTCCAGGTCATGGTTTGAGTGCGACGGATGCACTACCGCGGACAACAGCAGTGTATCCAATACCGGGTTGATGATCTTGACTGCGGTTTGTTCTTCCTTTATCTGCAAAAAACGCATGTCAAAGGCGGCATTGTGGGCCACAAGGATGGTATTCTCCACAAATTGCTCGAATCCGGGAAGGACCTTGTCGAGAGTCGGCTTCCCGATGAGCATTTCCGGATGGATGCCGTGTATTTGCACTGATTCCCAGGGGATGGTCCGTAATGGATCAACCAGTTGTTCAAAACGTTCTTCGTGCAGCAAGCGGCAGTTAACAATTCGAATGGCACCGATGGATAAAATTTCATCCCCTTCGGAAGGATTCAGGCCGGTAGTTTCCATGTCAAATACTGTATAGGTCAGTTCCGTCAAAAGCCGGTTCTCCAGCTCTGCAACTTGCCCGGCCTGGTCAAATAGGTCAAAATCATAGTACTCCGGCCGGCTTTCGGGTAGAATTGTCATAGGCCTGATTTCGTCGGGTTCAAAAATCTCGGCAACCGGCAAGAAGAGCCGCAAATAGGATGTGCCCTTCAGCCGTTTGGATCCATAGGATCCAATATCGGAACCGAGATGATCAATTATTTCCCGAAGCGTCAGGGACAATCCCTCCTGCTCGAATACCAACGGCGCCTGCTCCCACTCACGCAAGGTTTCAATTTTAATGGGTGAGCCCGGCCACAGTAAATCAAGTCCGACATACCAATCCAGTTCGGTCAATCTGCAGGTAAGCTCCTCGATGCCGATCAAAGTCTTTAATTTGTCGATTAAAAAAAGCAACACCAGCAGGAAGGAATAGCTGTCAATTTTGACCCAAAGGGGTTTACTGATATCTTCCATTCGAATCTGAACCTGGAGCTTTTCGAGGGATCTGGTTGCAAGCAGTTCAGTCAGACTTTGGGCGGACATGGTGGTCAGCGGCCACTGATTAAGTCCTATTTTGGCATCAAAGCTCAAGTTGCTTTCCAAAAGCTCACCCATGCTGATCGATTCTCTGTGGATGATTTTTCTAAACCTTTCGAGTTGATCAATATCCATTTGGGGATATTCTATGATGGTTTCAATGGCAGAACGAATACCGGCCAGCGATGCCCGGAATCCTCTGGTAACAGCCTCCAGGGCCAGATTCAAATTACTATCGGTTGCCAGTTGTCGGGTGATGTCATAAAATATGAGTACCAATCCTGAAAGTTGCCGCTCCTGGTTTAAAACAGGGACAGCTTCCACCCGCAGCAGTCGATCATCAGCACCCGGCACCATGAAATAGAGGACAGCCTGTGGATCATTTTGTTGCAGTTTCTCGGTGATTTGATCAAAAACATGTGCGAGTAGATTTTTGTCGATAATCCCGAAGATAGAACGTCCCAGGCCGATATAGCGCTCGGATTCATGAGAAACGGAAGTGTCCTGATCCCTTTTGCGTTCACCGGCCAGTAGTTGTTTGGCACGGTTGTTATACAATAGAATTCGGCCGTCGGCGTTGCATATCAGCACACCTTCAGGCAACTCGGCAACAATGGCCGCCAGAGTATTTTTTTCCTGTTCAAATTCCGATTTGGCCAGATCGACTTTGGCCTCCACATGTTTTGCGAGGGTTTCGTGCCGCTGTGCGGCTTCGTTGATACGGTCGCAAAGCCGGCAGATTTCCGAAGCACCCGTGCTGGGAATGCGGTAAGACGGATTTGAGGTGTTGATCAATAAAACTTTTTCTGCGATTTTGTGCACGGGCCTGACATAATTCCGAAATACTGTTTCCACGGCCCAAGCACAGACTATCAGTAGAAGCGAAGCTATGATGACGACAGGACCCATGAATTGTCGCAAAAGATGGGTAATAAAATTCAGCTCTTCGGATGTCAGTTGACGCTTGAACCAGACTGCGGAAATGGTGAGGATGATGATCAGGGACACAAAGGAAAGGCCGACAGCTCCCCAGAATTTACTCCTCGGCAGTTTCATAGTGGATATTTGAATTTGGGATTTATTAGCTGCTTACCAGGGGTTTTAACAGAATTGTCTGAACTCTTCAACATTCCTTTTGTAGTTCCAGCCTGTCCTGATTAGCCTCTTCTAAAAGTTCTTTGACTTTGGAGACCAGTTCGGTATTCGAGAAGGGTTTGGTAATATAGGCGTCGGCGCCCAGTGCCAGGCCCTTGGCAATTTCAACTTCCCGTCCTTTGGCGGTTAAGAATATGATTTTGATATCCCTATACCTGGGGTCTAACCGGACGATTTCACAAACTTCATACCCGTCAATTCTGGGGAGCATGATGTCGAGTAATATGAGGTCCGGCTTGTATTTATATATTATATCCAAGGCATCTTCGCCGTTTTCAGCCACCAGAACATTGTAGCCCTGCTGTCCCATCAGAAACTGGATGGGTACGACGATGCTCGGTTCATCATCCACTATGAGGATTTCTTTGGACATATAAAGTTATCCTCGCTTTATTTGCTTATACGCCGGAGGTAATTTTTGCACAGTTTATCCTTCCTAAACTAAGGGGTTCAACCTATGTTTTAGCCTTCGCATACCCGATGCCGGTTAACGCTTCGGCCATTTCATCCAGGGTTGCGGGGTCATCAATGGTGGCCGGAGTTTTATAGGGCTTATTGTCGGCGATTTTTTGGATCGTACCCCGCAAAATTTTGCCGGATCGGGTTTTCGGCAGGCGTTTGACCACCGTTGCGGCCTTAAAGGAAGCTACCGGGCCGATACGGTCTCGGACCATT
>JAJRVC010000281.1 GCA_024277475.1 Deltaproteobacteria bacterium | reverse complement strand
GAGCCGTTGGCTTGAGGGCCACAAAACCCGAGGAGGTCGAATCTGTATTAGCTGAAGGACTAGCCGTTTCCAAACCGGTCAGCATGGATTTTATCGTGGAAAAAGAAGAAGGGGTTTACCCTATGGTTCCCGCCGGAGCCGCTATTACCGAAATGTTGCTGGTATAGAAAAAAGAGGTCAAAAAACAGAGGACGAAAAACAGAATACGGATGCCGGGAATCAGATTGCTTGGATAGTTCTTTCCCACAATCCTCCGGCACCTTCCATTGAGAAATATCTTCTTCTATGCCCTTTGCTCTATGCCATTTTTGCCCGTAACCCGAAACTCGAAACAGGAATATTTCTATGAAAGAACAAAAACATATCATGACCATGCTGGTCGACAATCAGCCGGGAGTACTTTCCAGGGTCGTCGGACTGTTCAGCGGTAAGGGCTTCAATATTGAAAGCCTCTGCGTTGCCCCAACCATGGATCCTCAAGTGTCGAGAATTACCATCGTCACGATGGCCAATTCACCGGTGATTGAACAGATCGAAAAACAGTTAAGAAAATTGATCAACATCATTAAACTGCGTGACATGACGGGCCCCAAAGCCGTTAAACGGGAAATGGCCCTGATTTGTGTCGGCGCCAAACCGGAGCATCGTGCGGAAATTCTGCGGATAGTCGATATCTTCCGCTGCAAAGTGATTGATGTCGGCCTTGAACATTACATCATCGAGGTCACGGGAGATATAGAAAAAATAACGGCGCTGATAAATCTTCTCAGTCCCATGGGTATCCAGAAAATCGCCCGGAGCGGTGCACTGGCACTGTATCGGGAACCCAAATAGTTTTTGGCCGTAAATGGCTCATTTCCGATCCAAAAACATATTCTTTAAGTATAATTTCATTCAAACTATCAGTTAAACAAGAAGAGGTAAATATGACACAATTTAATTTCGGTGGGGTGGTTGAAGACGTGATTACATCCGAGGAATTTTCGTTGCAGAAAGCCAGAGATGTCCTTCAAGATGAAACAGTAGCCGTTTTAGGCTACGGCGTCCAGGGGCCTGGACAAGCGCTCAATCTGCGGGACAACGGTATCCGCATCATCGTAGGGCAACGTGAGGGCGGACAAACCTGGCAGCGTGCCGTGACGGACGGTTTTGTCCCTGGTGAAACCCTATTTCCCCTGGAAGAAGCGGCCAAAAAGGCAACCATCATTCAGTACCTGCTTTCAGATGCCGGGCAGGTGGCAACCTGGCCAAGGATAAAAGCATGCCTGGATGAAGGCAATGCCCTTTATTTTTCGCACGGATTCGGTATCGTCTTCAAAGATCAAACCAAGATCATTCCCCCGCAAAACGTAGATGTCATTCTGGTTGCGCCCAAAGGCTCCGGTCGGAATGTAAGATTGAACTTTCTGGACGGCAGCGGTATCAATTCCAGTTATGCCGTGTTCCAGGATTTTACGGGAAATGCCAAAGAAAGGACCCTGGCCCTGGGTATTGCCGTCGGATCAGGGTATTTGTTCCCAACCACCTTTGAAAATGAAGTTCACAGTGATCTCACGGGAGAGCGTGGAGTCTTAATGGGATGCCTGGCGGGGGTGATGGAGGCACAGTACAATCTTTTGCGAAAACACGGACACAGCCCGAGTGAAGCCTTCAACGAAACGGTCGAAGAACTGACCCAGAGTCTTATCAGGCTGGTCGCCGAAAATGGTATGGACTGGATGTTCAGCAATTGTTCGACAACAGCCCAGCGCGGTGCTCTGGACTGGGCCCCGAAATTCAGGGATGCAGTGGCGCCGGTATTTGCTACCCTCTATGAAAAAGTTGTCTCCGGTGAAGAAACCCGGCGTGTTCTTGAGGCCAACAGCGCCCCCGACTATCGGGAAAAACTGGATAAAGAATTGAACGTACTGAAAAATGCAGAAATGTGGCAAACCGGAACCACCGTCCGCTCTTTGCGACCGGAAAACAGGAAAAAATTATAATGACACTGGTTAACCTGTTAACGGTTTGCCAAATTTTGATTAATGTTGTTGGCAGTACCCTGTAGCTGTAGTCTTTGAACCTTAAACCCCGAGCCTGGAACCACTCAGTTGGGAATAGGTATTTGGTAGTCAACGGAAGTTGGAGAAAACCATGGGACCAGTTCTACTATACGATACCACCTTGAGAGATGGAACTCAGGGGGAAAACATCACCTTTTCGGCCGATGAAAAAGTCAAAATTGCATTACGGCTGGATGATTTTGGAATAAATTACATCGAGGGCGGGTGGCCGGGTTCGAATCCCAAAGACATGCAGTTTTTCGATCTGGCCGGACGGGTGGAATTTCGCCAGGCTCATCTGGTTGCTTTCGGTTCCACTCGCAAACCAGGAATTCCACCGGAGGAAGATAACAACCTGAAAGCGCTTATCGCCAGCAAAACACCGACGGTTGCAATCTTCGGTAAATCCTGGGATCTGCATGTGTGCGAGGTCATGAACAACAGTTTGAAAGAAAATCTTGCCATGATCCGTGACACGGTCGCTTTTTTAAAAAACAACGATCTTGAGGTTGTCTATGATGCCGAACATTTTTTCGACGGCTACAAAAACAACGCCGACTACGCGCTGGAAACGCTGCACGCCGCCGTAGAAGCTGGGGCGGATTTTGTGGTTCTGTGCGATACCAATGGCGGCACCCTGCCCTTTGAGATCGAATCCATCATTAAAGACGCCCAAAAAGCCATCCATAAAAAAGAATCGGCCACATCCGACCCTGCGCCGTGTCGACTGGGAATCCATGCGCACAATGACTGCGGCCTGGCAGTGGCCAACTCGATTACCGCTGTGCATACAGGCGCTGTCATGGTACACGGTACCATTAACGGCTATGGGGAAAGATGCGGTAATGCGGACTTGACATCTGTTATTCCTATTATCGGTCTGAAAATGAACCGTCCATGCGTATCCGAACAAAATCTTGAAAAACTCAAGACACTTTCCCTCTATGTCAGTGAAACAGCCAATCAGGTTCCCTTGAACACCCGGCCGTTTGTCGGCGAAAGCGCCTTTGCTCACAAAGGCGGTATCCATGTGAGTGCCATCATGAAAGTTCCCAAGGCCTATGAGCATATGGAGCCGGCACTGGTGGGCAACCAAAGGCGAGTACTGGTATCCGACTTGGCCGGCAAAAGTAATGTCGAATTCAAAGCAAAGGAACTCGGTGTCGAACTAGGCGGCAACGGATACAACAGCAAAAAAATCGTATCGGAAATAAAGCAACTTGAACAGCAGGGGTACCAGTTCGATGTGGCGGAAGGATCGTTCAAAATCCTGATGCAAAAATTCACTGATCAGTTTGAACCTTTGTTTCGCCTGGAATCGTTTCGCGTAACCATCGAAAAGGATAAAGATCGACCGTGCAGTTCCCAGGCCACCGTAAAAATATCTGTCGGCGAAAAACAGGAAATCACTGCTGCTGAAGGCTATGGCCCGGTCAGCGCCCTTGACAACGCCCTGAGAAAAGCCCTGGACAGATTTTATCCGGACCTTGATACCATGAGACTGGTTGATTTTAAAGTGCGGGTCATTGACGGAGGCCGGGGCACGGCTGCCAAGGTTCGCGTTTTTATCGAGTCGCGGGACCAGGATCAAATCTGGAGTACCATTGGCGTTTCAGAAGATATCATCGAAGCAAGCTGGCATGCCCTGGCAGATAGCTTTCAATTCAAACTGGCAAACGAGAAACAAATTCGCAGCGGAAAGCATTCCGCACCGGAAGAGCTGCCGCTCTTTCATAAGGGTTGATTCTCTCCGGTCCGGCACTAAAAATCCGGGATCTCTTTAAAGAATTAGAAGGAGTAATCCATTGATTGAACAGGAAGGTACACACGCCGCGGGAACAGTACCAGATCGTTTCCCGCGGCCGATGCTCCCGCATAGATGATTGAATATTTTCGACTGAATATTGAATTTGGAAACTTTTACCAACCATTCAACCGATTAAATGGGAGTATAAAAATGAGTGACCGTATAATTATATTTGATACGACGTTAAGAGACGGTGAGCAATCACCCGGTGCCAGCATGAATTCCGCTGAAAAAATGAGACTGGCCACCCAGTTGGAAAAACTGGGTGTGGATGTGCTGGAAGCCGGTTTTCCGGCCTCCTCCGAAGGAGACTTAAATGCGGTTTCCATGATAGCAGGCAAACTTAAAAAAACCGAGGTTGCCGCACTGGCACGTACGTCCAAAAATGATATCGACCGTGCCTGGCAGGCCATCAGCCATGCCGCCAAACCAAGAATTCACACGTTCATAGCCACATCCGACCTCCACCTGGAATACAAGTTAAAAATGACCCGGGAGCAGGTAATAGAAGCTGCCGTTGAAGCCGTTAAATATGCCAAATCCTTTACCGACAACGTTGAGTTTTCGGCCGAGGACGGATCGCGCAGTGACCGGGACTTTCTTTGCCGGGTTTTCGAGGCCGCTATTACCGCCGGCGCCGTAACGGTCAATCTTCCGGACACTGTGGGCTATGCCGTGCCCGAAGAGTTTGCAGACTTGGTTAGATATGTTATCGATCACACACCCAATATTCAAAAAGCAGTATTAAGCGTACACTGTCACAATGATCTGGGGCTGGCAACGGCAAACACCATTGCAGCCATCAAAGCCGGCGCCCGCCAGGCTGAGGTAACGATCAACGGCATCGGAGAGAGAGCCGGAAATACATCGCTGGAGGAATTTGTCATGGCCTTGAAAACCCGGTCGAATTTTCTTTCCGCCGGCACCGGGATTCACACCCAGTATATCCATCCGACCAGCCGTCTGGTCAGTATGATTACGGGTATCATGGTGCAACCGAACAAGGCCATTGTGGGTGCCAATGCATTTGCCCATGAAGCCGGAATACACCAGGACGGTGTTTTGAAAAACCCCATGACCTATGAGATCATGAAACCGGAAACCATCGGACTGAGCACCAACACACTCGTCCTCGGCAAGCATTCCGGCAGACATGCCCTGCGCTCTCATTTGAAAGACATCGGATACGATCTTTCAGACGAAGAACTTGGTCTTGTTTTTGAAAAATTCAAAAAACTGGCAGACAAAAAAAAGCAAATCGTGGATGAGGACCTTGAAGTGATTGTGACCGAAGGAATTTTGCGTACCAGCGATGTTTTCAAACTCGAATATCTGCATTTCACTGCCGGGACCACCGTTCTCCCCATGGCCAGTGTAAAACTTAAAATAAACGGCCGTTCCGTGCAGAGTGCCGACTACGGAAACGGCCCCATTGACGCTGTTTACAACACCATCGCGAAACTCACCGGGACCGACTCGGAGCTTCTGCGATTTTCGATCAGTGCACTCACCGGCGGCACGGATGCCCAGGGTGAGGTCACCGTGCGTTTGAGGGAAAACGGCCTTATCTCACTGGGCAAAGGCGCCGATCCGGATATCATTACGGCCGGTGCCTTAGCTTACATCAATGGATTAAACAGACTGGAATATTTAAAAGCCAATCCCATCAAGGAGCCGGCAGTGCTGTAAAATAGGACTTCAGCCGGTTTAGGTTTGAGGTGGGGGATTTAAGAAAGACCGTTGGAAGACGGAAGACCGCTTCGCTCGGGTGAGGGATGACTGAAATCAGAGATTTTGTTATCTGCTGAATGCCTATCTTTCCCAGCTCGGATTCCCTACCCGGTTTCCAACGTTCCGATGATATCCGATAGGCTATCGATGTTTCTATCGGCCAAAAATGTTTCAATCCCGTCAATGACATCCGTAGTGGCATGAGGATTGATAAAATTGGCAGTCCCAACCTGAACGGCCGATGCCCCTGCGATGAAAAATTCCAGGGCATCTTCTGCTTTCATGATCCCTCCGATGCCGATGACGGGAATTTTGGCAACCTGGCAGACCTGCCAGACCATTCGAACTGCCACCGGTTTTATGGCCGGCCCGGACAACCCCCCGGTAATATTGGCGAGCCGGGGACGTCGGGTCTCAATGTCAATGGCCATAGCGGTAATGGTGTTGATCAATGACAGGCAATCGGCCCCGCCATCCTCCACTGCCCGGGAAATTTCAGTGATGTCGGTGACGTTTGGCGATAATTTGACAACCATAAACTTGCTGGTTTGTTCTCGAACCGCCCTGATAACGCTGAACGCGGCTTGAGGATCAACACCAAACGCCATCCCCCCGGCTTTTACATTGGGACAGGAAATATTCACCTCGATTCCGGCAATTGCCTCCACTTCGTCAATACGCGCAGCCAGCCGGGCATAGTCATCTTCGAGTTTGCCATAAATATTAACGATTAACGGCGGTGTGAGAGTTTGCAGAAAAGGCAGCTTTTCAGCCACAAAGAATTCAATCCCAACGTTTTCAAGGCCGATGGCATTCAACATGCCGCACGGGGTTTCAACGATGCGCGGCGGCGGATTGCCTTGGGTCGGGTTTAAAGACAAACCTTTCACGATAATCCCACCGAGACGATTTAAGTCAACAAGATGCTCGAATTCCCGGGCATAGCCAAAGGTGCCGGAGGCCGTCATCACAGGATTTTGAAGTATTAATCCACCGATATCTACTCTTAAATCCGGTTTTTTCGACATTATAAGTAACCGTTCACAGGTTCAGGGTTCAACGTTCGGGGTTAAGGACAAAGAAGGTCTTAATTAGCAATTTCTAAATTTTTTAATCTATTCTCCAAGCGTTTCTTAATAGCCTTTACTTTGGCTTCCAGGTTCAACAGATAAGCAGGCTCGATTTGTTTGGGTTCCTGAACAGGATCGTATTCGATAGCTTTAATCTGCGCGATAACTTTCTGTATATTACCGCCTTTTTCAATCAGGGATGTCTCTACCAGGTTTAAAAAATCCAGGCAATGGGTCATTGATTTTTTGAAGTAATTGATCGCGTCTTGACCGTTAAGAGCCTGGCGGTGCCCCAGACACAGGACTTCATATTCTACCTCGCTTAACCGGCTCATGGATTTGTAATACTGATCAAAATCCACCAGCGCTTCAGAAACGATATAACCGGTTGCGTCGGGTATCCCGGCGGCTTCGGAGCAAAACAACACTTTTTTCTGGGGGATAAAATAGCTCAGGCAATCCCGGGTATGGCCCGGCGTTTCAAGCACCTGAATGGTTAAGTTACGGGACAAGTCAATGGACTCCCCGTCTTTTAACGTTAAATCAACCTCAAAAGGCTCAAACTGTTCGAACTCGGCTAATTCAATTCCGATGCTTTTGGCCAATTGTTCGGCAGTCTGGGTTAATTTGCGAATCAGTGCCAGGGCGTTGGGGCGACCGAGCACATTTTTAGCTATTTCGGAAGCCACCACTTTGAGGCCTGGAAACTCTTTTTTAAGAAACGAGACCGATCCGCAGTGATCAAAATGAGAATGGCTCAAAAAACAGTATTGAAGATTCCGGTGTCCTAAAATCTGCCGGATTCCATCCGCATAAATTTTACCGAGAAAGGCCAGACCGGCATCAAAAATAGCGGGTTTTTCACCGTCAAGAAGATAAACCGGCATCACGGGGGTACCCACCATATACAAGTCGTCGATAATTTTGCCTGTGTTTTTAATAATCATAAAGCATCGGTTTCGTCTAAAATTCATTGCCAAAACAGGATCATTGGGGGTATGTATACCCTAGGTTGAGCGGTTCAGGGTTCAACATTCCGAGTCGAAAAAGCACACACAGCTCATGTCGAAGGGATCCTGTATTTATCCTGATTGGGAAACCGTTTCACCTAATTGGTTAAGTCGAGTAAGCCGGATTTTGATTAATATTGTGCGCAATTTATATCGGTTGTTAACTTTGAAACCCGAACTGCAACCACTCAGTTTAGGTATAGGGCATATATACAAAGATTGCAAGGCGTTGTTGGGATAGTCTTTGAGCGTTTGGATCGTTTAGATACTCTGGTTCGTTTGGATGGTTTAGGCCCTTATTGAGCTCTATCTGACAACATGTTCAAAGATACGTAAGGTTTCAGGTTTCAATGCAGTGCGGGCAGGTCGAATACTTATTTGCGGATATCGAAGGAAGTATTTCCTTTAATTCTAAATTCTAAAAATGACAGAGCGAAGCGATTCCATCACTCGTCATTCTACATTCGTCAAATGCAACTCAAATCCAAGCAAACTGCAAACAGAATCGCGCTGGTCTCTACCCCCTGGCCGCTATACAACCGTCCCTCCATTCAACTGGGCACCCTCAAGGCCTATTTGCGGTCCATATATCCGGATATCCAGGTCACCGCCCATCATGTCTATCTGATACTGGCGGAGTCCATTGGCTACCGGCTGTATCACGAGATATCAAAACGCACCTGGCTGGCGGAAACCGTCTATGCCGCCCTGCTATACCCGGAGCGGTTTCAGCAGATTGAAAAGCTGTTTAACCAGGAATCCGGCCGCAACTCAGCTTTCAAGACTGACGGGCTCAAAAGCATAACTGCCAGAGTTAAGAAGATCTCGGATAATTTTATCGACAGCCTGAACTGGAGCGATTTTCTGCTGGCCGGTTTTTCGGTTTCACTTTGTCAGTTGGCCTCCGCTTTGTATTTTATAAGACACATCAAAGAAAAGTTTCCGAAACTTATCATTATCATCGGCGGTTCGACTTTTTCCGGATTACCGACAGGAAATTTTTTCAAACTGTTTCCTGAAGTCGATGCGGTGATCAATGGTGAGGGGGAACTGCCTTTCAGCCAACTGATTGATTGTTTGATAAAACTTCCGAGTCTTTCCGACGTCCCCCCCATTAAGGGGCTCAGCCTGCCGGGAGGTGCTAAAAGCCTCGATAAGCCTATCGATTTTCAGCAGATGACATCGCTGGGCAGCCTTCCCCCGCCGGACTATGAGGATTATTTTAACCTGCTTAAATCCTTCGACTCCCAGAACATATTCTTGCCTACCCTACCGGTTGAAACATCCCGCGGCTGCTGGTGGCGGCGAACAGGTACGACCGGCAAGGCCACTGCGAAAATGCCGGGACGTGCCGCCGGCTGTGCGTTTTGCAACCTCAACCTCCAGTGGGAAGGTTATCGCGCCAAAGAGCCATTACAGATGGTTGATGAGATCAATCACCTGACCAACAGGCACCAAACACTTTCGGTGTCCATGGTGGATAACGTATTGCCCCGGAACATATCGACCGAAGTATTCGCAAAGCTGGACCGGTTGAAAAAAGATTTGCGCCTGTTTTCCGAAATCAGGGCTGCTACCTCCTGGGCGGAACTGAAGGTCATGGCGAAGGCCGGTATGCAGGAAGTTCAGATCGGGATTGAGGCGCTTTCCACCCCGCTGTTGAAGAGACTTCACAAAGGTACCACCACCATTCAGAATCTGGAAATCATGAAAAACTGTGAAGCTTTGGGTATCGAAAACATTTCAAACCTGATCCTTTATTTTCCGGGCAGCAATGAGCAGGATGTCGCCGAAACGCTTCGTACTCTCGAATTCGTCTTGCCCTTTCGCCCCCTAAAAACCGTCACCTTCTGGCTTGGTCTGGATAGCCCTGTCTGGCAGGACCCTGAGAGCTATGGGATCAAAGCAGTTTTTAATCATCCCCATTGGTCGCGCTTATTTCCCCATGAAATTTTCCAGTCCCTGGAATTTATGATCCAGGCCTATCGTGGTGATCGGGGCTATCAAAAAAAAATATGGCAACCGGTTAAAAAAAAAATGGCGATCTGGCACAAAATTTATACCGAACTGCACAAGGGGCCGGTTCACCCCCCTTTTTTAAGTTTACGCGACGGTGGCGATTTTTTAATCATCAGGCAAGGCCGGCTGAACGCGGAATTACTTAACCATCGTCTGACGGGAACTTCGAGGTTGATCTATCTTTTTTGCGGGCACCATCGTTCACTCAAAAAAATTCGAGACCGGTTCCCGACTTTTTCCGAAGATAAAATCGTTGCTTTTTTGGAATTGATGGTCGCTAAAAAGCTGATGTTTGAAGAAAGCGACCAATATTTGAGTCTGGCGGTACCTGTAAATCCCTGGCGTTAACAGGCAAAGATACCGAAAAATTGAATTATAAAAAAAAGCATGGCGATTCATTGGGGAAAATAAGCATTTTCTTCTGCCGAGTAAAAAAGACGGCCTGCAAGATAGACGCGCAGGATGTGGATTTTTTTTCTTTTGGCTTTGAAAAGAACCAGATCGGCCCGCTGTCCTTTCTCCAGTTTGCCGCTGATCCCGTCAAACAGCCCGGCCGGATTCACGGTCGCCATATTAACGGCCGATGCCAGGGGAATTTCTGCAAATACAGCGCAATTGCCTATGGCTCGTTCCATCGTCAGCGTTGAACCTGTGAGATAGGGTGTACCCGCAAGCCGGAGAACACCATCATCATCCGCTTCGATTTCAAGATCACCAAGAGAGTATCGGCCGGCCGGCGCATGGGAAGCGGCGGTAGCATCACTGATCAAAATGACTCTTGACTTTCCTTTGGCACGCACGACATTTTTGACAAAATAGTCCGGCAAATGAGGTCCATCGCAGATAATGCTGGCCATCAAGCCATCATGGGCCAACTGCTTCTGCAGATAATTTTGATGGCGGTCAAGCATTTGATGGGTCCCATTTCCCAGGTGCGTCGAGATCGCGGCACCGGCGCGCACTGCCTGATCGACGATTTCCGGTTCAGGTTTGCAATGCCCGATCCCCACCACCAGGCCGCTTTGAGACGCTTTATGAATAAATTCGAGGCCCCCGGGCACCTCGGGAGCTACCGTTACCATCCGCACCAGCCCATTTCCCAGCAATAGGAGACGCTCAAATTCGTCCCAGTCAGGGCGAGCGACGTAGGCTCTGGGATGGGCGCCCCTGGGACCCTCTTCGGAATTAATGTAGGGCCCCTCTAAATGTATGCCCAGAACCATTGAACGGACCAGGGGATGTCTTTTACAGGCTTGCCGAATTTCTTTGATATTTCTGGCAATCTGATTGTAATCAGCCGTAATCAGTGTCGGACAAAATCGGGTCACCCCGGTCTTCAGGAGACTCCGGCAGACACTGACCAGGTCGTCTCCTCTGAAATTCGGATGGTTAAAATCGACGCCGGCAAATCCGTTTACCTGAATGTCGATGAAGCCGGCTGTTATCCGAACATCTTCATCCGGCAAGCGCGAATCGTTGCGGGTTGAATTGGGTGTCACAATCCTGGCGATGCGGTCCCCGTCCAGTCGTACTTCTGCAACCCGTTTTCCGGGTATTTTTCCCTTGATAAGGGTCATTTTACTTAAAGCTCTTTAAGGAATTTCTTTGTCCTGCATAAGCAGGATATACACCATCTTGGCGAACAGAATTCGGCACATAACTCTTGACAAAAGGTGCTCGTAGCATTTATCGTGCTTGAGCTCGGTTTGGCAGATCAGCCGGTACATAATACCCTAACCCTGGCAAACCGAAAATAGCAAATGATAAATAAATTCCAATATCAAAATACAGCTTTTAAATGTTAGCAAACAGTTTTGCTTTGGGCCTTGGTGGCTATTTTTCCGGTTGATCCGGGCTATGATATTAGCATGGCAGAGGAGTTTTTTTTATTATTAACCCTACAAAAAGAAAAGGGGGAAAAGCAATGAAAAAAGTTGGAATCCTTATCGTCATCCTGTCAATGGTTTTTACTGCAGCTTTCGCGTCTGCCGAGTGGAGGCCCAAAAGACCCATTACACTGATTGTACCGTGGTCTGCCGGCGGAGCAACCGATCAAACCTGTCGTACCCTGGCCGGTGAGATGGAAAAAGTTCTCGGTCAAAAAATCCCGGTAGTCAATCAGCCCGGCGGTTCCGGCTCTATCGGTATGAAAAATGCCTATGAAGCCAAACATGACGGCTATACCTGGACCGGTAACGCCGACGGCAGCGTGATCACCTACCAGGTTCTGGATCTGCTGCCCAACATTTCTCATAGGGACTGGATTCATTACTATGCGATGCTGACGGCCCCGGTTATCTGTGTCCCGTATGACTCGAAAATCAAGACCATCGATGATCTCGTCGCCGAATTCAAGGCCCGGCCGGGTAAGGTGAAGGTTGCCTCAGCCGGGGTCGGCTCCGGCGGGCATCTGGCGGCCGAAACCTTCCGCAAGGCCACCGGTATTGAATACCGCCATATCCCTTACAAGGGTGGATATCCGGCAGTGGTGTCCACAGTAAAAGGAGAAACCGAAGTGGTCATGCAGCTGTCCATGGAGGTGGCGGATATGCTTCGTGCCAAAAAACTGCGGGCCCTGGCTAACATGTCCACCCAATCTCTCATGATCGAGGGCTATGGGGAAGTGCCGCCGGTGATGCAATTCATCCCAAACCATGTGCCCCTGCAGTATCTGTTTGGCCTTTACATTCCTAAAGATACGCCCAAGGAAGCAGTAGAAGCAATCAACAAAGCCTTCGATGCCGCCGCCGCATCAGATTCCATGAAACGTCTGGCCAGAGAAAAAGCATCGGCTGTCGTCAACTACAAGGGTGAAGAAGCTCTCAAGATATCTGAAGCTACCGGCAACAACGTCAACTGCATTCTTCAGGAAATCGGCATTGCCAAAAAAGATCCCGCGGCATTTGGATTTATATGTAAATAAAGGGGCGCGAAAGAATCATGAAAGGCAAAGGAATGCCGAAGGCCGACTTTGTGATGGGCCTGATCCTGATGGTGTGCAGTCTGGCGATTGTCGTTGAATCGATTAAAATCCCGCGTTTCGAAAAAGACTGGGGCGGCTTCTATGCCGCCCCCGGGTTTGTGCCCTTAATTCTGGGGATTACCCTGTTTGTCATGAGCCTGGCGCTTTTCGTGCGAGCCGTAAGAATGCAGGGGTACCGGATTATCCCCGGCAGAAAAACGCTCAGTGATTTTGTGCGATCCAGGCCCGTCCATCGCTGGTGCCTGGCAATGATCTATGCCTTCGGCTTCTTTTTCCTGCTTGGACATGTCTATTTTTACCTGGCGACTTTTCTCGTCCTCTTTGCGTACATGGCAACCTTTGGCGAACAGAAGATTTGGATCGGGTTGATCGTATCTCTGATCGCCTCCGGATTTATTTACCTGGTTTTTACCAGAGTATTCCTGGTTGCGTTGCCGTAAATTTAAGTAATCGTTCACAGGTTCGGGGTTCAACGTTCAGTGCTCAGGGATTCAGAGCATAACAGTCAGGCTAAGAATATGGGTGGATAGTACATAAGAGAAATCTCGATTTACAAATCCTAAATAAATTACAAATCCCAAACAAAGGCCAATACTTAATATCGAAACTGACTTGTTTGGGTCGTTTTATAATTGGAAATTGGAATTTGTTTAGGCCTATTTATAAAATCAGGCATGCTTCGAGTTTCGAATTTGTGCACCAGCCATATCGTATTCAACTCTTTTGATTGAAGCACATATGATATTTCAGTAAAGCAAAAAAGGAGGTCACTCTTGGGTGTTGTAGAACTGGTGAATGCGCTCTGGGGATTAATGACACCCGAAATCCTGTTTTCCGTTTTCTGGGCAACCTTTCTCGGCATTATCGTCGGAATGCTGCCCGGTTTGACCGCCACTATGGGAATCGCACTTCTGACCGGCCTGACCTTCCAATGGGATTCGTCCAACGCGATTGTCATCCTGATCGCCATTTACGTGGGGGCCATTTACGGCGGCAGTCGTTCAGCCATTCTGCTCAATATCCCGGGCACCCCTGCCAACGCCGCCACCTGTATCGACGGCCATCCACTGGCGCTGCAGGGCAAGGCCGGTGAAGCCATCGGAATCGCCACTACGTCTTCATTTCTGGGATCCACCATTGCCCTTTTTTTTATGGCCTTTTTCACGCCCTACCTGGGACAGATTGCCCTTCGCTTCCAGTCTTTTGAGTTTTTCTGGTTGACGCTGTTCGGGGTATTGATCTGCGGCAACCTGACGGCACCGGAAGATCCGCTCAAGGGCTGGATCTCCGGCTTTCTGGGACTGTTTCTGGCGATGATTGGAATGGAAGCCATCCAGGCCTATCCCCGCTTTTCCTATGGAACGGTTGATCTGTACGGCGGGATTTCGATGATACCGGCGCTGGTGGGCATATACGGCATGACCGAGGTTATCCAGACCACGGTCGAGGCCCAGCGGCGCGGGAAAATTTTGCAGGTTG
>JAJRVC010000280.1 GCA_024277475.1 Deltaproteobacteria bacterium | reverse complement strand
TCCTGGCCAGCGATTCCGGTGGCTTTATGGCCGCAAGCTTTGGCATTAAAAGTCCTCTTTTATAGCGCTATTTATTTCAGTGATAGTATACGCCAGGCTGATATATTACATACAAATAAACTTTGTCAAGTCTTTAGTTGCCGAGTTTGTTTTTCCTGTCTATCGAACCAGCATACTAGAAAAAATTTGAAAATAACAATATGTTATGAGATCATAATCCAAGGATTTTGACTTTTTACGAGTTTATCAAATTTCAATCAGCGGATTTTCTATTTTTTTTCTCGAGAAGTTGCCTGGATGTAATATAATTGCGTTTAATATATTACATTCTTTTCTTTTATTCTTGGCAAGATCAAAAAGTTACGGTATTGTTAAAAATATTGAATATTTTAGATTGAATGCCGAACCTGTGAACGCTTACAAAGGAGCTATAATGTCTTTGAGTTTAATGGAAGGCAATGAAGCCATTGCCAGGGGGGCGCTTGCAGCCGGATGCCGGTTTTTTGCCGGATATCCGATTACGCCGGCAACCACTATTTTAAGCTATATGCTTAACCTGCTGCCGTCTGTAGGCGGCGTCTGCCTCCAGGCAGAGGATGAAATCGCATCCATCGGTGCCTGCCTGGGGGCTTCCATGAGCGGGTTAAAGGTAATGACGGCAACCTCCGGACCGGGTATCAGCCTGTACAGTGAGCAGATTTCATTTGCCGTCGGCAGCGAAATCCCCATCGTGATCGTCGATGTACAGCGACTGGGGCCGTCCACCGGGTCGGCTACCCGGGGCGCTGACGGTGATATCAATTTTCTGCGCTGGGGCAACAGCGGGGGACTGCCGGTGATTGTGCTGGCGCCGGTAAACGTTGCCGACTGCTTTACAATGACCCTACAGGCCTTTAATCTGGCTGAAAAATTTCGCTGTCCGGTGTTCATCGCATCCAACAAGGAAATCGCCATGACCCGGGAAAGTGTCGATGTGGATGCCCTTAAAATACCCGACATTGTCAATCGAACGGCTCCGCCTGCCGGCAAGCCGTTTCTGCCCTTTCAGGTAAGCGAGGGCCAAACCGTTGCCGATTTTTTGCCCATCGGTGGAAATGTACCGGTGCGCCAGACCTCTTCCACCCACGGAAAAGACGGCTATATCACCACCGATCAGGGTGAAATAGCCCGATTACTGCGGCGGCTGAAAACCAAGCTTGAACCGGCTGTCGACGGGTTTTCCTTTTATGAATTATTTGCTGTCGATCAATCCGATACCTTGATCATTGCCTACGGCGTCACAGCCCGGGCGGCAAAATCGGTGTACAAAGAGTTGAAAAACACCGGAAAACCGGTCCACCTGCTGGTTCTGAAGACCTTGTGGCCGGTGCCCGAAGACGTGATTCGCAGGGCGGCGGAAAATGTCAAAAGGATTGTAGTGGTGGAAATGAACCTGGGACAGTATGTCCGGGAGATAGAGCGCATTCTATGCGAAAAGCAAGTTGATTTTTGCGGTCAAATGGATGGTTGGTTGATCAGTCCGGATAAAATCAAGGAGGCAATCACAAATGGGTAGTTTACTCAACGACACGAGACCGCCGGTATTTTGCCCGGGGTGTTCCCACGAGCGCATCACCCACACCCTCGACAGGGCCTTTCAAAATATGGGATTGACCGCCAATCAAATCGCCATGGTCAGCGATATCGGCTGTTCGGGTCTTTTTGATATCTTTTTCAACACCCACGCACTGCATGGTCTGCACGGCCGCGCATTGACCTATGCAGCCGGATTGAAACTGGGCAGGCCGGATCTGAACGTCGTGGTGACCATGGGCGACGGCGGCCAGGGTATCGGCGGCGCCCATTGGCTGGCTGCCTGCCGGCGGAACCTGAATTTAACCCTGCTGGTATTAAACAATTTCAATTTCGGCATGACCGGCGGCCAGTTTTCAGCGACCACCCCGCCGGATGCCCAGGTAGGCTCCGGTTTTTTAAATTTGCTGGAACGTCCACTGGATATTTGCCAGACGGCACGATCTGCGGGTGCCGCCTATGTAACCCGCTGTTCGGCCTATAGCAAGGATCTGACCGTAAAAATTCAGCAGGCTATGGAATTTGAAGGGTTTGCGGTGATGGACATCTGGGGGGTATGCCCGGGACGCTACACCAAGCGCAATCGACTGACACCCAAAATGATCGAAGAGTCACTTGCTAAATTGCCGGCCATCGAGGGTCCTGTAGCGGAAAATGATCGCAAGGAATATGGCAGGCACTACCGGGAGTTGACCGCCGACCGCAAACCTGCGGCCGAACCCTTGAAAATAGAGACCGTATGCGATCCGCCCCAATCAGGGCGCCGGGAAGCTGTCCTGCTCGGCAGCGCCGGGCAGCGCATTATTACCGCCGGCGAAATTTTATGTCTGGCGGGGCTTACCGCCGGTCTTAACACCACCCAGAAAAATGAATACAACATTACCGTATTGCGGGGTCCTTCCATCAGCGAGCTGATTCTGTCACCCGAAGAAATTGACTACACCGGTATTAAACGACCGGGTGTCGTTCTGGCGCTGGGGCAGGAAGGGGTTGATCGCCGCAAAGACATGTTTAAACAGCTGGACAGCGATGGCCTGATCCTGCAGGCAGACGGGGTTGAGGTGCCCGCCTGCAGCGCCCGCATCCACCCGATGGATTTCAAATCCCGTGGAATTAAAAAACCGGACTGGGCCTTGGCGTCTTTGGGCGTATTGGCCGGCTTTGGTAAAATTATAAGCCCGGAGATGCTGGCAACAGCGCTGAAAATCAGGTTCAAAGGCAACACCCTGGCTGCAGCCCTTGAGTTGATTAAACAGGTAGAAGAGTTATAGACAGGATCACAAAGCAGATACCCGGATTTATATTCCGGTTCCTATGGAGAGCCCATTACCTCTGACCACGCCCTCCGAGCCGGAGGCCTAAAGGACATGGATTTCTGAGTCCGGTTAAAGACTTCCAGGTTTGACAATCTGTCCGTCCCTGAGGTGGACGCTTTTTTCGGTGAGGTGAAAAATTTCCGGGTCATGGGTGGCAATGACCAGGGTGCATCCCTGCTCCCGACTCATGTCAAAGATCAGTTGTACTAAATTTTTACCGGTTGAGGTATCCAGACTCGCGGTGGGTTCATCGGCCAGTAATATTTTAGGGGAATGGGCCATGGCGCGGGCGGCGGCGACCCTCTGAATTTCGCCGCCGGAGAGTTCCCGCGGTAAGGAGGCACCCGCCGCGGGCAGACCGATTTTTTCAAGCAGGGCCAGTGCCGGCGGATAAACCAGGGAATAAAAATTCAAGCGGGGGAAAATGACCCCGGAAACCTCAAAATAACGATTATATAAATCAACTGTTGACCTTGAGAATCGTCGGTGAGTCCAATCCCAAACGGAAAGGTTGGGGGCCTCTAAATACTGCCCTGGTCGGGCAAGATAAATAACAGATGCGCCTGATTTATCTAGAACCGCAAGCCTAAAAGCAGTTGGGACCAAAGGTGTCGGATCAAAAGAGGGTTCGGATTCAGTGCGCCACGCGACACCGTCTCCTTCAATATAGATATGCACTTCTTGAAAGTTTTTATGCTTTTCTGCCACAAGTACGG
>JAJRVC010000279.1 GCA_024277475.1 Deltaproteobacteria bacterium | reverse complement strand
GTCCATCAGCACCAGATCATATGGAATACTCTTCAGGGCGATGACGGCTTCCTTGCCGTTGGCAACTGCATCGGCGCTGTAACCGAATTTTTTGAGCATATGCAGCGCCACTTTCTGATTGGTGACGTTGTCTTCAGCCAGCAGGATACGTATACCGTGCTTGCGGTCCTCGGCCAGCGAATGACGGGTGACCATACGCTTTTTTGGCCTGATACCGGCATCCTGCGTTTGACCGACAACGGTTGCCAGACAATCATAAAGCTGGGACCGCTTGACTGGTTTGGTCAGATAGGCCTCAAAGCCGCTTTCTTTCAGACGGGCGGCGTCACCGCGTTGTCCGGCCGAAGTTAATATAACCAGCTTGGTGTCTTTCAGGTCTTCATCTTCTTTGATCCTTCGCCCAAGGGTTTCTCCATCCATTTGCGGCATCAGCATATCAAGAACGGCAATCTCAAAGGAATCCTCATCCGCCAGCGCCCTGTGCAGTTTCTCCAATGCTTCGCCACCTCCGGCCGCCTCTGCAAAACGGCATCCCCAGGATTTTAAATTTTCTCTGAGTACATACCGGTTCGTGGCATTGTCATCCACGATTAAGATGCGTTTGCCCCTGATACTCTCCGGGACAACAATCTCTTTCTCTCTGCCGGGCGGCTGCTTCTTAAAAATCGCAGTAAACCAGAAGGTGGAACCGCTGGATTGATGATTGTTGACTGTTGATTGTTGATTGACTTCGGACTGATGATTGGATTGGGGATTGGATTTAGGGTTGTCTTTCAATCGACAATCATCAATCGACAATCGGCTATCCGAAGGGCTTTGCACCCCGATTTGACCGCCCATCAATTCCGCTAACTGCTTGGAGATGGACAACCCCAGTCCGGTGCCGCCGAACTTGCGGGTGGTGGAAGCGTCCACCTGGGAAAAAGATTGAAACAAGCAATCCATGCGATCCGCCGGAATGCCAATGCCCGTGTCGGTTACCTCAAAACGAAGGAGGACGTCGGCATCATCCTCTCTTTCCAGCCCAACCCGAATCACCACTTCACCGGTTTTAGTAAACTTAATCGCATTACCCGCCAGGTTGATGAGGATCTGCCGCAGGCGGCCCGGATCGCCGCACAACAGTGAGGGTACCTCATGTTCGACAATGCCGCCAAGCTCAAGACCTTTCTCTTGAGCTTTTAAAGCTAAAAGATCGCTGACTTCTTCAATTACAGTTCGCAGATCAAAATCAATGATTTCAAGGTCCAGTTTGCCGGCTTCGATTTTGGAATAATCGAGTATATCGTTGATAATGGTCATCAGGGAATCGGCGCTGTTGTGCACGGTTCTGGCATAATCCCGCTGATCCTCACTTAGCTCGGTGTCCAGCAAAAGGCCGGTCATCCCCATGATCCCGTTCATCGGCGTGCGAATCTCATGGCTCATGTTGGCCAGAAAGGCGCTCTTGGCACGGCTGGCGTCTTCAGCTCGTCTGCGGGCCTGAACAAGCTCGGTGACGTCGATGACGTTTAGAAGAATGCCGTCATAGGAATTCTTGCGGTAGATCGGCTGGATTCGAAAGATGACTTCGGCGTCGCCCAGGGGTCGCTGAATGACGACCGGTTCCGAGTCCGGCCGCCGGTGGAACATGGCGATTTGCTCCTGCAGCCGGTCAAGCACGCCGCCGGAATGCAGTTCTTCCAGTTTTTTTCCCACAAGGTCATCTCGCCTGCAATTGGTAAAATTGCAAAAAAAATCGTTGACTTCAACAATCACATTGTCGCCGTCCGCAAAGACCACGCCCTCATCCATTCCCGAAATCATGGCGGATATTTTAGCATACGCCTGTTCCGCGATGTTCTGGGCCACTTTTAGATCCGTGATGTCAATAAAGCTGTCGAGCAGGTACTGTTTCCCTTTCAGGGTGATGGAAATCACTTTTTTGAGAACCGGCACCTTCTCACCCTTGGCAGTGATCAGCACATTTTCCGTATTATCAAATTCTTCACCCAAATCCGTAATCGGGCATTTTCCTTCGGAAGCCGGACAAATGGACTTGTGACAGACCTTGCCCACGATCTGATCCGTGGGCGCTCCGATCATTTCAACGGCCTGGCGATTGGCATCTTCGATGAGATGGGTGACGGGATCAATGATAATAATTCCTGCCGGGACCGAATCCAATATTATTGATGATCGCATCTCCGATTCGCGCAGCAAATCTTCGGTGCGATTACGTTCCGTGATGTCCAAGGCTGTGAAAGTAATCCCGACCGATGCATCTTTTGGGTTAAGGGGGCTTGAGCTCAACAGGACATCGATAACGGACCCGTCTTTACGTTTCCAACGTGTTTCAAGGGTTCCGGTGCCGTACTCCCTGATTTGAGCATACTTTTCTTTTCCGACCCTTTCGAATTCATCCTGGTCGGGGTAAAGCATTCTGGCATTTTGCTTTATCAGCTCATCAAGCGTATAGCCGACCATTTCACACAATCGCTCATTAGCATTTTCGATGATCCGATTGGAAGCCACCCCTATACCGGTTGGCACTGCACGAAACAGGCTGCTCAAGGCGTTTTTTTTCTCACTTAACGTTTCCTCCGCCCGCTTGCGATCGGTGATGTCATTGCCGATCGAAAGAACTTCTACAAGATGTCCGCTATCATCCAGCATCGATCTGTTTGCCCACGAAATCCAGACCCTTTCTCCGTTGCGGCGGATATTTTCATTCTCACTGTTGGCGTATAGGTTCGGGTGCCGACAGAGTTCCTTTATAAATTTCGCCAGATCTTTACCGCTGGAGTCCGTCTGCGGCATAAGGGTACCCACTATACTGCGACCGATAATCTCATCCTGCGGCCAGCCGAAAAAGGCCTGGGCAAATTCGTTGATAAACGTAATATTTCCCTCCGGGTTCAGGCGCAGAATGATGCTGTTGGCATTTTCAACCAGTTCGCGATATTTAATCTCGCTTGCACCCATTTTTTTTTCGATCTTTTCCCGCAGGGCAATCTCCCCGGCAACATTTTTTAGAACAAAAAGGATCACACCTAAAAAGAGAAGCCCCATACCGGATAAGGCGGCGATGGAAATAAACCATAGCCGATCGAGCTTTGCTTTTCGGCCGGTAATGTCATAGTAAATCTCAAAAGCGCCAATAAATTTGCCTGCATCCAGTATCGGCGCGTAGGTCTCCACTACATCAACCGCAATTGTCCGCCCTTCTGAAGATTGACTCCCCCTTTTGACGACCTTGGTATAAGCATCTCCTTTAGCGACAATATCGTGAAAGTAGCTTTTTTGATTTATTTTACCGATATCTGCGGGATCGGTTGAAAATATAATTTCTCCTGACTGCGAGAACAATTTCAATTTCAATAAATCTAAATCCCTGATCAATTCGTATGTATGGTCAAATTTTTGAATTGTCTCAAAATCATGGGACAATTCCACCTGATCCTCAACTATGAGATCGGACTCAAGATGACGTGCCAGGCGGATGGCTTCATTTTCGGTGTTCCGGATTAACATGCGGGTAAAGGCCGGATAGATTATCAAAACATCAAACAGTAAAACGGATAGAGCAATGACCAGGGAGGCAACCAGGATGTTTCTTAAATAGTGAATTTTTAATATCCTCCAAATGCCCGATCTATTTCCGGTGTAATGTTTGGTCGTGTTCATATCTTTCACTTGATATTCGAATAGTAAAGGTTGCCTTTGGATTGTTGAAAAATGTGATACGTCATCAGTAATAAGTAATCAGTAATCAGTGAACAGTAACCAATGATCACGTTTCGCTCATCACTCCTCACGTTTCACGCTTCACCTCAACCGGAATCTGAATGGTAAACGTCGTGCCAGCACCTAATTTGCTTTCCACGTCAATGGTACCGCTATGTTTTTTGACAATGTTATACCCAATGTTCAGTCCCAGACCCGTGCCCTTGCCGATCTCCTTGGTAGTAAAAAAAGGATCAAATATCTTTTCCAAGTTTTCTTCTGCAATACCCGATCCGGTATCACTGATTTTAATCTCAATTTTCCCCTCCAGCGCCCGGGTCATAATCTTGATTTCTCCCTTTTCTTCAATGGCCTGGCCGGCATTGACCAGCAAATTCATGAAGACCTGGTTGAGCTGATTCGGATAGCACTGCACCAGGGGCAAATCATCGAGTGCTTTGGTGACCGTGGCCTTGTATTTGAGCTCATTCCAGACCACGTTTAAAGTTGTTTCAAGACAACGGTTGATATCGGCCGACTCCAGCTTATCTCTGCCGGGATGGGCTAAATCTTTGAGATCACGCACAATCATCCGGATACGCTCCATACCCTCCAGGCTTTCTTTGATTAATGCGGTGGTATCATCCAGGATAAAATCGATGTCGATTTCTTCTTCTTGTTGTTTGATTCGATGAATTGATTTTTTAAAATCGAGCTCATTTTCTTTAAATTGCCCGATATCTGTAAGCAGTTTGCGGTATTCTCCAATCAGCCGACCCGTATCTTTTTGATAATCGGCCAGGGCGTTCAGGTTGCTGCTGACAAAGCCGGTGGGATTGTTGATTTCGTGGGCCACGCCGGCGG
>JAJRVC010000278.1 GCA_024277475.1 Deltaproteobacteria bacterium | reverse complement strand
CCCCATTGGCATACCTCATTTGTGTCGTCATCGGGGACTCACAGATCGAAGGTTCAGGATGGTGCAACCCACGACATATACCCGACAAGATACTGGCCCGGAGAAAAAGTTGGCGACCATCTTGAATTTGCGCTGAAATATGACGGGGTCAACCTGGGCTTGCTGGCTCAAATCTTCGAGCACGTTTCTCAGGAAGAGCTCACCGAGTATATCAAATCCAAGCCGACTGGAAAATATGCCCGAAGGATTTGGTTTTTCTACGAGTTCCTGACGGGGAAGCAACTGCCTATCGATGACATTACTTCGGGTAACTATGTCGATGCACTGGAGACAAAGGAGTATTACACAGTCCAAAACGGGGATAAATCCCCGCGCCACCGTATCGTCAACAACCTCCCTGGTCCTCAAATCTTCTGTCCGATCATCAGAAGAACAGAGAAACTTTCCAAACTGGAGTCTGCCGATCTGCAGAAAAGATGTGAGGATATTGTCACCGCATATCCGCCGGAACTGCTTCGCCGGGCACTTAGCTATCTCTATAACAAAGAGACAAAGTCGTCCTTTGAAATTGAGCACATAAAGCCCAATGCCTCCCGAACTGAAAAATTCATTACATCACTCACGCTTGCCGAAAAAGAGGACTTCTGTAAGAAAGGAAGGTTGATAGAGCTTCAGAACCGGATTGTCGACCCACGATTCAAAGACAGTGATTATCGGGAAAGCCAGAATTACGTGGGGCAAACTGTTGCCTATCAGAAAGAAATTATACATTTCATCTGTCCAAAGCCTGATGACCTGCCAAGCCTGATGGCGGGTCTTATTGAATCCCATAAACGGATGAAAGCGGGAAATGTTTCACCGGTCATCCATGCAGCGGCGATTGCCTACGGTTTTGTATTCCTGCACCCGTTTGAAGATGGAAACGGACGAATCCATCGGTTTTTGATACACAATATCCTTTCGCTACAAGGAATGGTGCCTAGTGGGCTTATGTTCCCTGTATCTGCAGTCATGCTCAAAAATCCGGCAGGTTATGACGCGTCACTGGAGGCTTTTTCTCGACCTTTACTGGGGCTTATCGATTATCGGCTGGACAAAATGGGACAAATGACCGTCGAGAACGATACTGCGTGCTGGTATCAGTATATGGACATGACAGCTCAGGCAGTGGCTTTGTACGAATTTGTAACCAAAACCATCGAAGAAGAACTTGTGGCGGAACTCAGTTTTTTGGCCAACTATGACAATACCAAGAAGGCGATACAGGATATCATCGATATGCCTGACCGCCTGATCGATTTATTCATCCAGTTGTGCCTGCAGAACAACGGGAGCCTTTCAGCCAGAAAAAGATCTTCTCATTTTGATTTCCTTACCGACGAAGAACTCGCGGCCATGGAGATGGCTGTAAGAGATGGGTACAATCGACCTGACTAACCAATAACCTGAATACTGTAGAGCTTGGTTCCATATCGTTTATGGCTGATAGAGACGTTGAATCCTGCCTCACGTATGGTTTTTAAGCTCTTGCGACCTTTTGGTAAAGGCCCTGCAGCCGTCAAACTCAAAATAGCATCCGCTGCGGCCCGAAACAATACATCCAAAAGCAGCTTGCGGTTACCGGGCACTACTGAACGGCATGCGTCGGCGCACCGGATGCCACTACCCGGAAAAACGGACAGCGGTTGGGCCGGCGGGTAGCGGCGCTCGTTAAACAACTTCGACGGTAGGTAATCCCCATTGTTGAAAGATTGAGGTTCACACAGTTCGATAAAGATTTGGCACGGATTTTTTCAACGTCGTACAGCATGGCGTTAGGCTTTAAATGAGGAGGAGACGATGGATGGTCTTGCATTTCGCTCAGCAAAACAACTGGCCTCGGTGATCCGGCGGAAAAAAGTCGGCTGTCTGGAATTGTTAAACCTCTATCTGGAGCGCATCGAGCGCTACAACAGCAAGATCAACGCAGTCATTTTTATCGACATCAAGGCGGCAAGGAAAAGGGCGAGGGCTGCAGACAGGGCCCTTGCTAAAGGCGAGATATGGGGCCCCCTTCACGGTGTCCCAATGACCGTCAAGGAGTCCTATGACGTCGTCGGCATGCCGACGACCTGGGGCGTGCCCGAATATAAAAATAATTATCCAAAAAAAAACGCAGTGGTCGTAGATCGCTTGTGCAACGCCGGTGCGGTGATTTTTGGCAAAACCAATGTTCCATTGTACCTGGCTGACTGGCAGACCTTTAATCGAATTTATGGAACCACAAATAATCCCTGGGATGCATCCAGAATTCCGGGCGGCTCCTCAGGTGGTTCTGCCGCTGCGCTTGCCGCCGGCATTACAGGGCTTGAGGCGGGCAGCGATATCGGCGCTTCGATTCGCAACCCGGCCCATTACTGCGGTGTTTTTGGCCATAAACCGACATATAATATTGTAACACCACGCGGTCAGGCACTTCCCGGAGTGGTAGCGCAAAAGGATATTGCCGTTGTTGGACCACTGGCACGCAGTGCCGAGGATCTTGCACTGGCGCTGGATGTAATCGCCGGACCGGATGATATCGATGCCGTCGGGTGGCGGCTGCAGCTGCCAAAACCAAAGAAAAATGCGCTTGATGATTTTAAAGTTGCCGTGGTTTACACGGATACAGAGGCGGAAGTTGACGAAGCTGTGCAAAAAAGAATTCGAGCCCTTGTTCGTTTTCTCAGGAAAAACAAGGTACATGTGAGCGAAAAAGCAAGACCCGAAATTGATACAGGTGAAGCTCACCGCAATTATATTCAGCTGCTGAGAGGAGCAACAGCCAGTGGTCTGACATCCGAAGCGTTTCAGAAAAATTTACGGGCTTTCAAAAGATTAAAGCAAAATGCTGAGGATTACCGAGCCCAAATGATTCGGGCCCAGGCCATGTATCACATAGACTGGCATAAGGCCAACGAATCCCGCCACAGGATGCGACTTGCATGGGCGGACTTTTTCCGCAAGTATGATCTGCTGTTGTGTCCTGCTGCAACCACGACGGCCTTTCCCCATAACCAGAAAGGCGAGCGCTGGGAGCGTATGGTTATGGTCAACGGCAAACCTCAGCCTTCTACGACACAAATGTTCTGGGCCGGATACTCCTGCAACTTTTACCTGCCGTCCACGGTGGCACCGATAGGATTCGCCGCTGATGGTTTGCCGGTGGGGATTCAAATCGTCGGGCCGCAATACGGTGACTACACCTGCATTCACTTTGCCGGTATGCTCGAACGGGAGTTTCAAAGGTTCATTCCTCCGCCCGGATTTGAGTGATATTTATATAACGTTGTTTCGTTGCCTTACAGCTTGGCCCACTGTCGGGCGATGAACTTAAACGGGTTCAACGAATCGGTGATCATGTCCATGCCCACTATCGTCGTTTTTTTGGATAAAAAAGATACCTGAAAGACGTGTCAACCCATGCCTGTCCTGATGCATTTAATCCGGTGGTTTTTGCAATTCGCAGAATTGGTGATTAACGCGTTTTAAGGCTGGGGCTGGATCACTGGCGTCAATCTGATGAGAGTGGTCAATGGTATCCATACGTTCATGCCGATAATGCTTGAGCATGATACCGAAGCGCATATTGTGAATACGGCATCCGTCGCCGGTTTGATAAGGAATGCCATCAACAATTCCATAGAATCACGCATGCAAAACATATTATCTGCAAAAAATCCTGAATTGCTGCCGCCTTCGCAAGACTATTTGGATGTTTGGCAAGAATTGGTGAGCGTGTCCAAAGAAAATAAGTAATTGTCGAAAGTAAAAAAGCTTGCGAGACATTGGGAACATCCAGAGATCTTGAGGACAAAAAATTATAACTTTTTAGATGCTATTCAAGCTTTGTGGATTGTGCCTCTTATGCCTGACCCTTTCGTTTTATGGAAACGGCGGTCATGATTTTATAAACCGTATTGTTCTCTTACGAGATGCGCAATGCCAATTTGTTCCAACCGGCTTATGGGGGTGAGCATGGAGATGTGAACTATGCCGGGAAGGCGACCGATTTCAATGCCTCCTGTGATGGTTACGCGGTTTTTCACCTCATCAATATCCATATCTGCTAACTGTGCCATTCGCTCAAGGCTGTTCATTGTGGCCTCATTCAAGTTAGCACCTGAACCCACCACCTGGATGGGGGCCACCTCAGTTTGGATATCAAAACCGCTCCTGTTAGCTAGTGATCGGGCGGCCTCCAACTCCTTATTAGAAGGTAATCTCGCCAGCGGTGGCAGATTCTCCATTAAAGGCAATAAGATCGGTCCATCATTTGCTAACTTTTTAATAACCTCGACTTCAATAGTCACCTCCGCAGATACGTCCGTCGTATGACCTGCAATCTCCCCGTCGCCCTGCATCGCATGTACATCACCTACGATTATACCTGCTTGCTCAACTTTAACGGGTGCAATAACGATAGCACCTTCACCGACACTGTCGATGTCCATGTGGGTATCACTTCTTTTCGCCAGATCTTCTTCCGTGATGGCATGATCATGAGGCGCGCCAAGAAGAAATACCCCAAAGTCTCCGGCATTATGAGACGAGGGCAAGGTAACGCCGGGTAAAGTTCCCAAATTGCCTATCATCGGCCGAATTTTCGATACAATTCCAGCAGGCATATCTGCCAGAGCAAAAACCAGTATGGAGTGGCAGGTAGATCCCGCAGGTGCTCCGGAATAGTTTTCTGCATTTCTGGCTATTTCTTCGGCTACGTGATTGGGAACTGTAACCCCTACTGTGCGTTCATCATCAAAAACCATGGTATAGCCATTAGTTACATCAAATGCAGATATCGAAGTGTCGCAATCGGCACAGCAGATCGCATCTCTGCCAACTCCCTTTACAACTGTATTGGGATGGACCTTTCCGCATCCCGGACATTTTTTTGCCACAAATGGATCACCAACAAAACTTCCTTCACGAGGAGTTTCAGTTCCAGACGCCGAAGCTTTGGAAGTAATCTTGATCTTTTTAATTCTTAGGGCTACACCGTCTCCAACTTCTGCACCCGCTACAGCTACAGGGCGGCTGATCGTGTGGCCACTTTCAACTTCCGGCGTAATCATGGGACCATAGCACGCCGGTTCGGTGCTTGTTACAATTCGGCCACCGTCTTTAACAGGGCCAAGCATTTCAGTTTCCGGACCTACTAGATCGACAAATTCACTTACGTACACTATATTTTCGCTCGCTTTTTTCATTTAATGCCCTCCTCTCTTTTTGAGATAATCAACATTTAATCTTCATCAACCTACTCGTGAACCAAACCCTAAATGGGATTTATCGCAGCAAGCTCAACAGATTTGAAAAGCGTGGCGCCAGGGGCTGACACCCTCTTATATAATTTCAGGAATCTTTACCCGCATATAAAAAAGCGAACCATCTAGCTTCGGTTGGATTAACTTCTCAATAAGTCCAGGTAACAGCTATTGGATTCCCGCCCGTTTTGCATAGCGGATGTCGCTGACCGAATCACCGATCATACACGCTAATTTCCTGTCAACTCCAAAACGATTGCAAGGTTTTTGCCGGATATTTTTTATAAAAAGATGCGACTGTTATGATTTTCAGAACGACTATCTTTTCATGTTTTTTACATCAACCCGTTTCAGTTTTAAGGTCAAGGCTAACGCGATGATAAGGAGTCCCGCAAAAACATACCAAATGTATTGATAGCTTCCCCATGTATCATAAAACCAGCCCGCCAGGGTCGGGCCGACAATGCTGCCTAATGACGCCGATCCCATGATGATACCGATCATTTTGCCGAAGGAATTCCTGCCGAAATATTCCCGCAATATGGAACCCCTTAAAACCATACTTCCGCCGTGCCCCAATGGGAAAAGCAAAAGAAACGGGATGATCACCCATCTCACCTGTACGAAACTGAAAGCCAGTATTCCTAAAATAATGAGCCCCAGTGTCACTGCCATCACATGCTTTTTATCATAGAAATCCCCTAACCAGCCGAAACCAAATCGACCGATTATGCTGAGCATGGGAATCGCACTAGCGATGATGCTGGCAGATGTGCGCTGCATGCCGACACTGCTGAGATAGGGCATCACATGGGTGAAGACAGCCATCAGGGTCATCATACGCAACGCTTCGATGACATTGAGGTAGAGGAAAGTTCTCATTTTGAGCGCATCTTTGAGGCCGACTTCGACGCCTTTATCCTGAATCTTCCGGCTTTGTCCCAAGATGGATTGCACCTCACCATCGGGTAGATACCCATATTGTTCCGGTCGATTGCGAACAATCAGTGATAAGGGTATGCCAATTGCCCACATCCCCAATGCGAGTATGATAAGTGTGGTTCTCCATTGATAAAGATCGATAAGGTATACAATCAGTAAAACCATTAACCCGCCGGCACCGATGCCGGAACCCGCTACACCGAGGGCGAAGCCGGTCTTTTTGCGAAACCAGTTGACAACCGCCGTCATGGTGACGACCGATGTGCAGCCACCGGCCCCGAATGCAAGCAGCAGGACTGAGCAATAGAACATGGTAAGTGATTGGGTAAAGCTGAGAGAAAGGAGTCCGATACCGACTGTGATGGTACCCCAGAAAAGGACTTTTCTGGGGCCAAAACGATCTACCATGAAGCCAACGAAAGGTGCAAAGATGCCCATCTCCAAGCCGCGGAGGCTGACGGCAAAGGATATCTGGGTATAACTCCAGGCGAATTCTTCTGCGATGGGTTCAAAAAATGCGGTAAAGCCAAAAAATATGGCACCTGCGACATAGAAGCTGATCAGCGAACAGGCCAGAACGACCCACCATCCGTAAAAAACCCTTTTCACAGGCGTTGCATCTTCGATGTTGGTGTAATAATCATTGTTTAGTCCAATTCATTTATGGTCCATCTTTTTGCAACGTCCAGGTTCCTTGCGTTTATAACTGAACCGCTCCAAACATCGTACCTAAAGAGATTTCGTTTTCTAATACGCCCTTTAATTTTTTACCGCATTTTTCACTACAAATTAAGAACATGCCGTCATTGCCGTTATTTCTGGCTTCAGAGCCTTGAGCGGTTACCATCATGTAAACGGGTTTTTCTTCTGAAACCAAGCCGATCTGAATGCAATGGCTCTCATAATCGGATAAGTCAACTTCCGGATTTAGCTTCGCGCCCAAGCCCAAGACTTCCATTTGATCGTTGATTTGGCTATGGCACCATGCACATTTGCTCAGAGCCTCTTCGTCGGGGATAATGCTATATTCCATGATAACCTCATACTATGGACTTCAGTTGTTCCGGGGTAAAGTTTGGCTGTTTTGCCCACATTTCAGATATCTGGGCGACAAACTGGTCAAACTGTTTCGGTGTTTTTGACAGCCGGCTATAATCGGCTGCGACCCTGTCGACATAAGCTCCAAAAACGGCGTCAGTTTCAAATGTATTTCATTTTCTGAACCTCCTTGCTGAAAATTAATAAAAATTCTATTTTTGGAGTTGAATATAGTATGAATAGTGACGTAATTGCTCCAAAATTGCAAGCCGAATTTATTAGCGTTGCCACCCCTTCTTGGCGAGCAATTTAATTTCACCCTGACAAAGTCAGTTTTTCGGCAACAGTGGTTTAAACACATGGCGAATTGGGGTCAGTCACGGTGATGTGTTTTTATAAAATACATAGCGTAGGAGACATCTGGCAGTCTACGTGGCAAAAGATGAAAGTGGGGGCTGGAGGATCTGCACAAGCATTGATATGGAATGACGATACAGAAAATTTTTGATTTTTTAAACAAAAAGCATAGATTATGAAAATGAAATATATCAATGCAAACGGCGACCAAGAGATCGAAATCTGTACGTACCTGTCCCGGCGCAGTCTGATTAAGTTTTAACGCGGCTGGTGTTCTGCAGCTTTAATCTTGTGACGTGGTTAGCAGTTTGTCAAAATCAAGTATCTTGTCAAAGTAACCGTCTTCTTTGACCCCGGAAGCAAGTGCACCACTATAGATTAAAACCGGTCTAGCCGTATAGTCCTTAGGAAATTTGAGCCGTTTGATTTTTTCCTGTACTTCACTGATTACCTTCTTTGAAATCATTTTTCGAAACTTAATCTCACAGACATAAAATGTAAATTTTGTTTCGATAAGAAGATCGATCTGACAGGATTGCTTACGCTGGGTTTTTTTTTGAAAATAAGGTGAAGCACTTTTTACCGTATTTATGTTGATTGATAGTAGAGAACAAATGGTGCGAATATTATTAAGTACCAGATTTTCAAACTGGAGGCCCATGATGGTTTCCCATTCGGCAAGACTTTCCAAGGCAACCTCACGAAACAGCCCCTTTTCTATCTTATCTTTGATCGGCTCTAAGTATTTTAGATAAAAGCGCAGATAATTATCTTTCAATCTATACTTTGCAAGCTTGGAAGCATTTTTTTTCCCCGGTTGAAAGATGACGTCTTTCGTAATAAAACCAGAGTCAGATAGATCTTTTAGATAGCGGCTTAAATCTCCACCTCTATCTCTCTTGAGCTGATCGGCTAAATCGCTTAACGTCTTACGGCCCGAAACCAGGGCAGAGACAATTCTTTTATATGATGGCGCACGTCTTGAAAAAATGTCTTGGAATATCTGATCAAATTCAGAATATAGAAAACCTTCTTTACTGAAGCAAATCCTTCTGATATTTTCTTCTGCCGGCAGGTTAGAATTGATTTCTTCCAAATACCGTGGCACACCGCCGGTGACGGCCAGCATCTTCAATTTTTCTTTCGCGTTAATTAAGCCGGCCTTCTGCCCCCAAAACATATTGCAATGAAATAGGCCTAATTCTTCCGGTATCAATTTTAGCGAGATGCGCCCTACAAACCCGGCACTGTTTAGAATATTTTCATCAATCCACGAGGAACCTGATCCGCATAAAACAAGTATTAATCTGGTGTGATGCTTAAAATCGGTGTCCCAGGCTATTTTTAATTGACCTGCAAAATCTTTATCTCGGATCGCCATCCAAGAAATTTCATCAAGTAGGATGACGGTTTTTTCGTCTTTAATAACATTATTCAGTAAAGAGAACGCCTGATACCAGGATTCAAGATTGAGTTTCGGAAGGCTGGTCTGCCGCGCCAACTGTTCGCTGAATGCATTCAACTGGTCCTTTTTAGTTATCCCTTCTCGTGGCGGTAACCCCTGAAATTCTAAAAAAGTCTTTGCCTTCTTACCGAACTGTTGAATTAAAGTGCTTTTGCCGATCCTCCGCCGACCGGCGCAAACAGCTATACTAGCCTTCCTTAAATCGAACAAACCATTTAATAATCGTAGTTCATCTCCCCTTCCAATAAACATTTAATCCCTTTATTTTTTATGAAGAAATAGAATAATTGTTATTTTTGTGAAAATAAAATCGTCCTGAAATTCGCCACAAAATTAACAAAAAGTCATTGCCGTGTCAAACTTTTTATTGTTTTTTTAGCCACAAAATCAACCTTATCCGAACTTATTGAGAAACTGCATATTTTAGTCGCAACCCGTCTGTCTTCTTCAGTTTTTAGAAACCGGAAACCCCATTCTTTTATAAAACCCAGGCAGTCTTTTCTCGTTATAAGAAGGGCATTCATCTATAATTTCAATAACTACCTGCTTTTTTAAGGCTTTTTACCCGCGCTTTTGTCAGTTTATATCCGGTTGTAAAAAAAATCTGAATCCCGTATAACTGTTTCCCGTTATGTTTTCGCATTGTAGTCCCTGTATAAAATTTAGTATGTTCGATAAACCCTTAACTCCGAACCTTGAACCCAGTCCCCTGAACCTATAATGTCCAGACAGCTCTCCAGCAAATCTTCCCTGTTTTTCGGGTGGTATGTTCTGTTCGCCTGCTTTTCTATTCTCTTTTTTCAATCGGGTGCACGGTACGCCTTCAGCGTCATGTTCAAACCCATGATAGCCGATTTAGGGTGGAGTCGCACCTCTCTTTCTTCCGCCTTTTTTCTGAACATGACCATTTTTGCGCTTACCATGAGCATCGGCGGCAGGCTCTATGACCGTTACGGTCCCAAATGGGTTATCCTGGTTTCAACCCTTTTCATGTCGGTCGGTTATGTCGGCATCGCCTTCATCGATTCGCTCTGGGAATTTTATATTTGCTACGGGCTGTTGGCCGCCATCGGATTCGGTGGCGCTTCCATCCCTCTTGTAGCCGCATTGGTGACCACCTGGTTCGAAAAACGACGGGGTCTTGCCATCAGCCTGGCAATTTCGGGTAACTGCATCGGACAATTTCTACTGGTCCCGGTATTTACTGCCATTGTTTTAAACCACGGCTGGAGAATTTCCTATGCCCTCATAGGATTCATCATGCTGGCGGTGAATACCTTGCTGTGTCTAACGGTGCTCCGGGGCAACCCGGCAGATTTCGGCCTCCTGCCATATGGCCAAAAAAAACAGAGGCCGCCCGGACCGGATGCATCAAGGATCACCACAGGGACAATGCCGCAGGATTTCGGGCTCAGGATGGCCCTGCGCACCTATTCATTCTGGCTGTTTCTGATCATTATGTTCGTCTGCGGCAGCGGTGATTTTCTGGTGGCTGTTCATCTGGTGGCCTTTCTGACGGATTTCGGCATCGCCTTCAAGGCAGCCGGCAATGTATTCGCCTTTTTTGGACTTTTGAGCATGGGGGGTATTTTGATAGCGGGCCCGGCATCCGATCGATTTGGAAATCGATGGCCGATCGCATTGACGTTTGTACTGCGGTTCATGGCCTACCTACTGATACTGAAATACCCGAATGAAATCAATTTTTATATCTTCGCACTTCTGTTCGGATTTACTTTTCTGATAACGGCCCCACTCACTGCAACTTTGCTGGGCCGTTTGTACGGTTTGTCACATGTGGGCCTGCTATCCGGGTTTGCAACCACCGTGCATCACCTGGCCGGCGGATTTTGGGCATACATGGGTGGGGTTGTTTTTGATAAAACCAGCAGCTATCAGCCTATCTTTATTATTTCGGCAGCTATGTGTCTGATTGCCATCGGCTGTGCTCTTTTGATCAAGGAAAAGCGCCATCTGTTTTCAATATGAAAAAGTCCACCAGGAGCAGATTAACAGAAAAACAAACAGCTGTTTTCCCGGGTAATACTCTTTTTGAAAAGATTGCCCGGGCTGTGTGCCACGCGGGGACCCTGCCCGGCAAAGAGCTGTTTGAAGCATGGGAGGTGGCACGGCGGGTTCGCAGGAAATACCGGGGCGGAAGAGTGGTGGATCTGGCATGTGGACATGGCCTTTTAGCCCACATCATGCTGTTGCTGGATGACAGCTCTGCAGAGGCCCTGGCTGTTGATCTCGATTTTACTGAGAATACAAAGAGGCTTTCACAGATCATTATTGACCGGTGGCCACGTTTGAAAAACCGCATCCATTATCAGAACGCCCGGGTTGAAGACATAGACTTGAATCCGGATGACATCGTTGTGTCAGTGCACGCCTGCGGCCGGCTGACCGATACGATAATTGAGGCCGCGGTAAATGCCGGCGCAAAACTGGCGGTACTGCCCTGCTGCCATGATACAAAAACAGGTGACCTGGGCGGACTTGGCGGATGGATGGAGGGTCCACTTGCCATTGACGTAACAAGGGCCGCACTGTTAAGGGCTAAAGGGTATGCTGTTATTACACGGATCATACCAGCAGAGATCACACCTAAAAACAGGCTGTTAATGGCGCACCCAAAATTAATCAAAGAGTATTGAATTGGGCCGCGGTGAACGCTTACTAAGTGCTCCTTTTCGTAATTACAGTGGCGTATTAGCAGTAATATTTTTTCACCACGGAGTCACAGAGGACACAAGGGACGTGGGTGTTTTGTTATTAAGCAGGGACGGATCGAATGCTTGTCGGTTTGAACTGATACACCGATGTGCGTTTGTCTCCGGAGCGTTTCAGCAACCCCCTCTTGATGCCTTGATGCAGGTCACGGCTGGCCGTAGCCGTTGAAAGTGAATTAATGGCTGAGCCTGTCTTATCTAATTTCGGTAATCTTTGCCCGCCTAAAAAAGCCTGGGACTTAACATCGAATGGGGACAAAATAGTCGGCGCGTGATTCGGACTACAGTTCAAGAAGCGCCTGCTCCACCACTTCAGTTAAGGCGGGATGGATGTAGATCACCTGTGCCATCTCATCGACCGTTTGACCGTACTTCATCCCCTGCACCAAGGGCTGAATCAGCAGGGAGGCCTGCGGCCCGATGATATGAGCCCCGAGTAATTGTCGGGTGGTGGGATTCGCCACCACTTTAACAAAGCTATCGGTATCTTCACTGGCCCACCCGTAAGCCGTATCCGCATACTTGCGCGTCGCCTTCACGTGGTCCATGCCCCTTTGCCGAGCTGTGCGTTCTGTCAGGCCAACACCGGCGACCTGCGGGTGGCTAAAAATTGCATGTGGCCCACCGTCGTAGACCATCGGGATTTTAGCTCCGCCTATGAGCCGCTTTGAAATAAGCCGGGCTTCGGCATTGGCAATATGCTTGAGTTGGTAAGGCGAGGCGAGATCGCCAAAGGCATAGATGCCGGGGACTGACGTTTCCATATACGCATTGACTCTAACCCGGCCGCGATCATCCACTTCCAGGCCGGCCGCCTTAACATTTAACCGGTCTGAGTTGGGCCTCCGACCGACGGCAAAAAACAAGATCTGCGCTGTCACCTCGTGGAAGCGCCCTTCGATATTAAAGGTGACGGTGACGCCACCGGCAGAGGGTCTCACATGCCGGGCCTGAGCGTGTAGCAGGATGTCAAAGCGACGCTTATAAATGTTCGTAAACGCCTGAGCGATCTCTTCATCTTCATTCTTGATCAAGGCCCAGCCCCGATCCACTAAGGTTACATGGGTGCCCAGACCGCCGAAAAAACTAGCCATCTCCGCCCCAATATAGCCGCCGCCGATGATCAGGATCGACTCGGGTTGTGTGACTAACCGCATCACGGTGTCAGAGGTGTGGTACGGCACGGTAGCCAATCCAGTGAGGTCCGGCACTACTGGCCGGGCTCCCGCGCCCAGTACAATCCGATCCGCTGTGATGCGGTGTGAACCAGTTTGCAGCACTCGCGGTTCAACAAACCGGGCCGGTTGATCGTAGACCGTGATATGGGGCTGAGACTGCCGGTAGGCAGCTCCGGCCTCGGCGATCGGATCAATTTTTTGCCACACCCGGCCTACAATTTGCTGCCAATCTACTCGGTCGGGCGTGTAGTGCACACCTATCCTGGCCGCGTGCCGGGTTGTTTCGACCACCTCAGCTGGATACAACAACATCTTAGACGGAATGCAACCGCGATTTAGACAGGTGCCCCCGAACTTGTCCGGCTCCACAATTGCCAGGCGCCACTTCTCCATCTCAGGTACCGGGATCATGTTGCCTGAGCCCGCCCCCACAATAATCAAATCATAGGTTTGCACGTTCTCACTCACCGTTTTTCAACCTCTTCAATTTAATATTGGAATCCTGGTCCTCTGAGCCAGATCAGCAATAACTGGCCCTGCCTTGAAAATAATACATATTTAATAAAACCAACACTCCCTTCCGGGGAGGAGCCAGTGCCGGGCACTCTGGACCCGGGTATCTACTCACTGAATCCACCGCCAGGATGGCTAGCGGGCTCAAAGTTCTTTTTTAAGGCTTATCGCGATTAAAAGTCAACTTCCAATTGAAATATTGGGACCATTGGTGTTCCAACTGGTTGAAAAATAATACGGTTCATGGGACCTGCCACCATTGCCCTTGACACCCGATCATTAATTTGGGCATTATTAGCTTTTTTAGAAGTTTTTGGTATAACCATGACATCACCGGCGTGGCAGGTGGGTAAACAAACCTTGGATCGAAAAAACATCAACAATGGTAGTCCCTGTTTTAAAATTGATATGATCATACTTGATTCCATTACAAAAAAATTTGGCGCCTTTGCCGCGGTCGATAATGTTTCATTTTCGATTCGAAAGGGAGAGTTTTTTGCATTGCTTGGACCCAACGGTGCCGGTAAGACGACCATCGTTCGGATGCTTCTGGATTTTATCAAACCCTCCTCGGGCAGCATTACAATCAATGGACGGTCTGCATCCGACCCGCAATCCCGCAAACACATCGGATATATCGCCGAACAGCACATGATTCCGCCGTATCTTTCCGGATTTGAATATCTGTCGCGGCATGCTTCTTTAATCGGACTGTCCGGGAAAGACACCGAAAGGGAAATTGACAGGGTACTTGAGATCGTGGCCATGAAAGGTCCGGAAAGGAAAAAATCCGCGACCTACTCAAGAGGCATGAAACAGCGCATCGGTCTGGGGGCTGCTCTGCTGGGACAGCCAACGTTGCTGATACTGGATGAACCCATCACGGGGCTTGATCCGATCGGTATCCGCGATGTCAGAAAAATCCTTGAAAACCTTCGTGGCAAGGGAGTGACCGTGATCTTAAACTCCCATCTGCTCTCGGAAGTGGAAAAAACATGTGAAACGGCGGCAATCCTGTACAAGGGAAAAATCCTTATCAAGGATACCATTGCCGCAATCGTGAAGGATCACGAGACGCTCGAAGATGTTTTTGTCCGATATGTAGAGCATGAAAATGAATAATGTCATAAAAATTACGGTCTATACCATGCGGGACCAGTTGCGTCATAAAAGTTTTTATGTTCTCCTAGGCCTTTCTGTTCTATTTATATTGACGATCCGCGGATGTTATGACAGCGGATATACGGTTAATGGAAAAATGGTGGATACCGCTACGGTGGCCTGGCATGTTTCAAAAATTGTTTTTCATCTAATTGCCGCCGGCATGTTTCTGATGGTTTCCATGCTTTCCATGAAGATATTCAGCCGGGATCGTGAGGATGGAAGCGCTGTCTTGTTTCTTTCCAGGTCTGTTTTCAGATGGCAATATATTCTTGGCCGAATCACCGGCACCTGGGCACTTTCCGTTGTTTTCATGTTTATACTTCACTTGACGATATTTTTAATGGTGTGGGTAAAAACGGAAACCATCATTTCGGGATATTTGACCGCATCTTTGGTATGTTCGATCAACCTCCTTTTTGTGATCGTATGCGTCTGCTTTTTATCTCTTTTTATGCCGGATTTTATCAGTGCGCTTTTTACCATGGGAATTCTGTTCGTTGGTTTTATTTCCGACGGTGGTTACCAGATTTTCAATAGTGACATCGTAAGATCCGCTCTCCCTTCCTCAACCCATTGGGGACCTGCCTTATGGAGAGTTTTATATCCCAAGGTTTTTATGTTGCAGGTCTATGCAGATGCAATCATCAGCAAAAGCGAATTTCATAATATGGGACCTTTCCATCCCCTTCTAAATCTTTCTCTTTATATACTTTTAATAATGATTTTAATGTTGGGTTGTTTTAATCGAAAAGAGATTTGAGAGGTTGGTGAAAGGTTTGGTTTAATCCTCTATTTTCGTTATAAATTTCGTAGTTGTACCTTCCCTGGCTTATTTCAATTCCGTAAGCTGGACCGAACCGTATCGAATTAATTTTAATATTTTAAAGTGGGAGCTGAAGATGGCTGGTGGCTGGACCCGTGATGGAGGTGTGCAGGATCAAATAGATGCCAGTGTAGAAGACGCAGTAAAGCTGGTAAGGAGTCGGTTGCCTGATGGCAAGGGATTGTCGCATTGTGAGGAGTGCGAGACTGTCATCCCGGATGCTCGTCGCAAAGCGATCCCTGGAGTTCGGCTATGCATCAGCTGTCAGTCAGAACTCGAAGAGCGGCAGACTACTCCAACTGGCTACAATCGGCGCGGCAGCAAAGATAGTCAGTTGAGGTAACCGGTTTCTTTTGATTCAGCAATATTGAATCCACGCCTAACAATATTCTTAGAGGCATAAGTGGCCAAAACTGAAAAGCCAGCAGATCCGGCGCCTGTCGAAGATAAAAAGCCCGCGGTCAAAAAAACCAGGTCCAAGCGAAGAGATAAATAGACCACCATTTGAAGAGGCAATCTACTCGGTTTGAACTGATACACCGATGTGCGTTTATCTCCGGAGCGTTTCAGCAAACCCCTCTTGACGCCTTGATGCAGGTTACGGCTGGCCGTAGCCGTTGAAACGGCAAGCTGCACCGCATCCCGATTCAATGTCCTGGCGGTGGCACTCCGGCTTACGCGGTCACTGTATTTATGTCTTATGTAACTAGTTTCCATCCATAAATGGCCCTTTTTCCTCTGAGCGGCGTTCTCCGCGGGTTTACGTCTGCGAAGTACGAAAAGTACGTCTCAACGTAAACCCTTGTGCGGCCTTGCTCAGAGAAAAAATTGCTCATT
>JAJRVC010000277.1 GCA_024277475.1 Deltaproteobacteria bacterium | reverse complement strand
CTTCCAGGGGCCATCCTCATACCCCCAGCTCTGCTGGGGGGCGCTGATTTGCTGTTACCAGGGTGCTCAACTTGATTTGTTTTCCTGCATAAGATAGAATTAGAAAAGTGCAAATTATAAATAACCATAACTGATCACGGGCTCAAGGTTCAGGGTACGGTAAAGGAAGGATTTTCATATGATTGATTGGATCACGGAAACTAACCCGGCGAAAAAAAGTGTACCGGGAATCGCGCCGACATTTATTAGTATCCTGTTTTTTTTGCTGACTCTCATATCTTGCGGTAGTAGCAACGGGGGCGGGGACAGGGACTCCAGCAAAAATCCGCTATTTCCTCCGACGGTTTTTATGGCCGATAAAGATGTGGCTGGAACGGTTGAACTCTATGCATCATTCGATGATGGCAGTGAGATTATCAAGCTTTCCGCCAATCTGGTTTCAGGCGGTAATGTGGTTGATTTTAGGATATCGCCGAATGGTATTTTCGCAGCCTACGTGGCCGACCAAAGAACGGATCAGGTGTTTGAGCTTTATGTGGTGCCGGTAGATAAAACCGCCGGAGAAACAGCAACGAAAATCTCAGGATTTTTCATGGCCGGGGATGGGATCAAAGAAATATCGTCGGGAAAATATGCCTTTGCATGGGCGCCGGACAGCTCCCGGGTAGCTTATCTGGCAGATCAGCGCATTGCCGGTGTCATTGAGTTGTTCAGCAATCAGCCAAGCGGCAACAGTACCGACACCAGCAGGCTTTCCCAACTTCCGGATATCGGCCGTGGGGTAGAAGAGTTTAGCTGGGCGCCGGACAGCAATCTGATAGCCTACAGGGCGGATCAAGAAATTAATGACGTAGCGGATCTTTATACAACCTCCCCCAGGGAGTTAATCTCTCAAAAAATTACCTCGGGACTGGGGCCCGGTCAACAGGCAGCCGATTTTAACTGGGCGCCGGACAGTTCCCGAATCGCTTTTATTGCCGATAGAACCGCTGCGGGATTATTCCAGTTATGGACAACCTCCCCGAACAACGCCAACAATGTCCTTGTTTCAGGAAATATCAACCTGTCCGGCGAGGTTGTCGATTTTAGCTGGGCGCCGGACAGTTCCCTGCTTGCTTATATTGCAGACGATGAGGATGATGAAGTGTTTGAATTGTTTACGACAAAACCGGCTGCGCCCATCATCACCAGGATTTCCGGAGGCCTGGTAAATGGCGGTGATGTTGCCGAATTTGCCTGGGCGCCGGACAGCTCCCGGGTTGGCTATATTGCAGACCGACTGGCGGACAATGTCTCTGAACTCTTTACCAATCTGCCCACAGGCGGCGACATTGTGAAAGTATCCGGAGATCTCACGACCGATGGGGATGTGATTGAATTTGCCTGGGCGCCGGATAGCACGCTTATTGCGTATAGCGCCGATCAGGATACCAGCAATAAATTTGAATTGTACACCTCGCCGCCGGATAGCAGCACCGGCAACAGCCGGGTTTCCGGAACACCCATGGCCGGCAGTGGCGTTTCGGATTTTAACTGGGCACCGAATAGTACCTTGATGGCTTACATTGCCGATCAGAATACAGCAGGTGTGTTCGAGTTGTTCACGTCCACGCCGGAAGGTACCGTTAATGATATTGTTTCCGGCGCTTTGGTTGCGGGTGGCAGTGTAGAGGACGCTATGTGGGCAACGGATTCTTCCGGAGTTGGGTATATCGCCGATCAAGATACCGACGAGGTGTTCGAATTATTTGCTTCACAGCCTGACGGCAGTGACAACACAAAACTTTCCGGAAATCTTGTTAGCGGCGGAGATGTTTTTGCCTTTGAATGGGCGCCCTAGGCCCTTGGGGGGGGGGTATTCGATTTGGCTGAACCCTGCGTGTGGGGTTCGAAGCCCGAAGGGCGGAGCCCCAAACCTTTGAACGCCCACTAAATATTTAAAAATTTTGCAATTTCAATTTTATTCTGATAAACTGAGACCCAAAACTGAAAGGGGAATAGGGGTTACCAGGGGGACTATGGAGATGAACAGCAAATGGCGGCAAAGACAGTCTTACTTGTTGATGATGAGGAAATCGTCATTGGTGTAGGCAGACAAATGCTGGAAAAACTGGGGTTCTCAGTATTAACGGCAAAAAACGGTAATGAGGCCCTGGATGTTTACAAAAATAATCAGTACGATATTGATTTCGTTGTTCTGGATATGATTATGCCGGACATGGGAGCCGCTGATACGTATGTAGAATTGCAGTCCATCAATCCGGCAATTAAAGTCTTGCTTTCAAGCGGGTATGGTGCCGACCAGCAGACCAATGAGCTTTTAAGCCGTGGCTGCAAAGGGTTTATCCAAAAACCATTTAGTATGCAAAGTCTGTCCGCAAAGATCGAGGAAATCTTAAGCAGCTCATAGTACAGACCTCGTAATTTAGCTTGAAAAAATGACTACAACTCTTCAAATGTCGTAGAATTGCATGAAAATTGGACACGGTCTAATTCGACCAACGTCGCCCTCCGGCCTCAGGCGGCGCCTCTTTAAACGCCTTCACAATGGAATTTTTTTCAAGAAGTCCCCGAACACGCCTTTTCTGAATCCCTTTGCCTTTACCGTGAATAATTCGGACGGAGTAAATTCCGGCTTTTAAACACTCTGTGAAATAATCTTCCAAAAGATCAGGGATATCTTTGGGCCGAAATGTGTGCAGGTCCAGCACGTCTTCGATGATTAATTTCACCATTTTCATAAACGTCAGCCCCTATATTTATCGCCGCCCGAAGTTTGTACCGTTCCGCTGTCTGATTTTATATTTCATAACCTATTTAATTTATTAAGTATAAAGTTTTATTTTTGTGCTTTTTGTGCCTTTTTGTGGCCATATCAATATCGAAATTTGGGATTTATTTGAACCAATTTTAAGATCAGGTGCTGCTTGAGATTTGGTATTTTTAATACCTTAGTTTCTTTCTTGATTAAACTGGCCGCTCTTCGGGCCAGCAGCTGGGCAGAGCACTGACACCTTCAGTTTTATGTTAGAAATCAAACACAGACCATAGAAAAGCAGCAACTCCCGCCAGGATGAAATTCGTCTCCACCAGAAATTCCAGCTTGATGCTTGGCAGCAGAACCCCCCGTTCTTAGGCAGAGAGGAGAAGTAAAAAAAATATCGGACAGCCGATCAGCACGAAACCTAAATACGAAATGAGATGAAAGGAACTCAACAGAGCCAGTGTTGCAACAAGTACGATCAGCATGTTTTTTAAAAGCCGCATGGATCGCTTTTCTCCAAGCAGGATGGCGAAGGTGTCCTTGCCGACGATGCGGTCCCCCTGCATGTCGAGAATATCAAAAAAGGCCGTTCTTACAAACACAATACCGGCGGTCCACAAAAAGATCGACCCGGTGATCCAGCTGGCTTTGCCCGTCATAGACAGGGAGGGCAGCACCGCAGTCACAATTCCCCAGGCCATAGCAATCAAAAGGGTCTTTGAGCCTGGAATATCTCTGATTCTCCGATAGCGGATACCGGCAAATCGCTTGGGTACAAATCTAAAATTGTACGATAACCCCAGCAGGCTCATGATAAGAAGTAATAATAGGGGGAAAATACCCAGGGTGTATGCAATCACAAGACCGGCTCCGCCGGATGCCAGAACCAGGGCGATAAGCGGCGGCCTGTATTTTTGATAAAATTTGGCCCTATCCGGATCATTGTATTGATCCGATCTGCTGCCTGTCAGATGGTTGAGAATATGCATGGCCTGAACGTAGAGCATCGATATCAGCACATACGGAAAGAACTGGCTTAACCCCTGCAGCTTCGCGCTGGCATAGGTGAGGCATCCGGCTCCCAGAGACACATAAATATTAGTCAATAACAGTGCCTGCTGCAGTCCAAACAATATTCTGCGCCAACTCCGTTTGCGTTTGACCTCCAGAGTTTCCAAGGCGCGGTACACTTTTTTAATAATCCAGTTGGGGGTGGAGGCCCCGGCCGTAATGCCGATATGCCGTGCGGAGGTCAGCACACTTGTGTCCATGGATGCCAGTTCCGATTCTGATTCGATATGAAAGGTCGGCTTGCCGGTTCGTCTTGCAATTTCGGCCAGCCGCCGGGTATTACCGCTGTTGTGTCCGCCCACCACGATCACGGCATCGACGGTTTCGGCCAGTCTTTGAACTTCGGCCTGGCGCCGCTCGGTAGAATCGCAAATAGTATTAAAAATTTTATAGTGCGGATGATGTTCGGATGCCCAGCTTATCACAGATTCCAAAAGGCGGGTATTCTGGGTGGTTTGTGAGACGATGATCGCGTCGTCAAAAGCCGGAAGAGCCTCCAGTTCTTCCACGCTGCCGACGGCATAGCCATGGTCACGGGCATACCCAAGCAACCCGATAACCTCGGGATGATCTTTATCCCCGACGATAATTGCGGCATAACCTTTTTTGGCATGCTTCCGAATAATGGTCTGAACTTTAATGACACGCGGGCAGGTTGCATCGATGACCTTAAATTCGGCCTCCTTAAGCTTTTGCTTGGCCGTCGGTGGAACCCCGTGGGCCCTGATCAATACCGTGCCGGAACCACAGCTGGTGATCTCATCGAGCACCCTGATGCCTTTGGATTGTAGGAGATTAAGGACCTGGGGATTGTGAATCAGGGGCCCATAGGTAAAAATCGGTTTGGTGTACTGATCGGGTGCGTCCAATACCATTTCAACGGCCCGGCGCACACCCATGCAAAAACCCGAAGTTTTGGCGATAAGTATTTTCATGGGTTGGGGTCTAAAGGTTCAAGCCCGCTCCGGATCGTAGCGACGTGATCCTACGTGATGTGCTATAAAATTGCTTTCACATTTTTTGCACTACAAGTTCGGCACCATTTTAGATTTTAGAATTATTACGAGGACTTCGGATCTTTAATCTCTTCTTTGTCCTGAACCCTAAACCCTGAACGCTGAACCCGGAATTTATGAACGGTTACCTTACCTAATTTACTCTTTATTTTTAAGAAAAACCTTATTGTCTACCAGCGACAGTGAGTAAATTTGGGCCTTTAAGAATTTTTGCTCGCCGAAAATGTTGATAAGCCGAATACCCTTTTCTTCCGGTTCAATGGTATCAACAGCTTCCATGATCAAAGCCGGTTCTTTATCTCCGAGCAGGTAGGCGGTGGCTTCACACATGATCTTTTCCTTCATCTAAATGTTTTTCAATGAGTTCCTGTACGAGTTTGGGCAGTGGCCGTTGGGAAATCCCAACCACTGTTATATTGTCCTGGGAAAGCGGTATTAAAATTTTTTTGGCCGGGCTGCAGGCGATGGCCTCCGCCATTTTCGGGGTGACCTCACCCATCATGGCATGAGCCATAATGATGCCGATGGGACCGGTGATGACATCCGGTTTTTTCACCGTTTGCACGATGGCATTCTCACCCGAAGCGCCCCGGTTGGCTCCGGATTTAAGCATCTGGGCGGTGGCAATGGCATTGG